>JAZNTY010000157.1:0-9048 GCA_045592005.1 Alistipes sp.
TCCCCGTCTAAACTCCGAACAGGTTATTGCTGTGGCAATAGCTACATTTAGCGACTCCGAGCCCAGATTATTTGCAGGATATGGCGGTATATAGAGGCGCGAAGTAACACTCTTCTCGCACTGCGGGCTGATACCTTGACCCTCATTACCCATAACAATAACACCACAGTTGCTCTTTTCCACCTTGTAGATATTCTTACCATCGAGAAATGTTCCATATATTTCCACTCCGCACTCTCGCTGCTCGGCAAGCCACTGCGACAGGTCGGTATAGTGAACCCTCACGCGGATAATAGCTCCCATAGTAGCCTGAACGACCTTTGTGTTAAAGCAGTCTGCACAATCTACTGAGCAGACAATATCAGTAATACCAAACCAATCGGCAAGGCGTATAATGGTGCCCAAATTGCCTGGGTTTTGCACTCTATCAAGTGCCAAAACAAGGTTTTTGGTAGCATCAGCAGAGGATAAGTCGTAGTGTGGAATATCGACAACAGCTAATGTTGTATTAGCCGTCTTAAGCTGTGATATACGCTCCATATCTCGCTCTGTAACAACCTCTACATCCGACCACAGGGGTTTTGTGGCATATATCTTACGCACAGTTAGATGCGAACAACGAAGTTCTGCTACCAACTTCTCTCCCTCGGCAATAAATGCATCCTGTTCTACCCTACCGCGTTTGTCGGCAAGAGCACGAATAGATTGTATCTCTGCTTTTGTTATCATAAAATATAAGTTTCTCCCTCCTCGGCAAGTTGGGTGTTTTCAAAGATACTCTTCGCCTCGGCAAGAAGCGCCTCCGGACTCTTATAGCGCGACGAAAAATGACCTATAATAAGTCTTTTAGCCTGAGCAGCCTCTGCTACCTTTGCAGCATCGGCAGCTGTAGAGTGCCCCCTTGCCTTAGCATCCTTTGCAAATTCAGATGTATAGGTTGCTTCATGGTAGAGCATCGTTACCCCTTTAACCCTACGCGCAGCTATTGCCGAGCGGGAGGTATCAGAGAGATAAGCATAACTCTTAGGCTCATAAGGCAGATATGTCAGCTCGCCATTAGCGATGGTTGTTCCGTCATCTAAAATCACATCCTCGCCACGCTTAGCCGCCACAATCTGAGCTACGGAAAGTCCATATTTCTCAATCTTAAACTTGTGGACATTAAGTTCTGGAGTCTTCTCCTTAAACAGATATCCTGAACAAGGTACACGATGGCGCAAAGGTACACTCCACACCTCTAAGGAGCGATTTTCGAAGATACAGCAGTGCTTGGTAGTATCTACCTCAACCCACTCTACCTGATATGGTAGTTGGGCATCAAAGTATCGCAGATGATACTCCAAAATCTCGCCAAAAGGGTGTGGTGCATAGACCTTAAGAGGCATTTGACGACCACACAAACCCATTGTGGAGAGGAGCGGAAAGAGTCCAAAGATATGGTCCCCATGCAGATGTGAGATAAACACCGCCCTAAGTTTGAGCGGGTTGATACCCATACGAAACATCTGTTGCTGCACACCCTCCCCAGCATCAACAAGGTGGTACTGCTCGTTCACATTTACAACCTGTGCCGAGGGGTGGCAGTTTACTGTCGGCTTCGCCGAGGCACGACCTAAGATTGTGACCTTTATCATCTACTTGTTAGCCTTCAAGAACCTCTCCGCGTCTAACGCCGCAATACATCCCGAACCTGCGGCAACGATAGCCTGACGGTAATGCGGATCACACACATCACCGGCAGCGAAGATACCCTCGCACGAAGTCTTTGAGGTTCCGGCAACAGTAACGATATAGCCATTTTCATCCAACGAGAGTTTTCCGGCAACAAGCTCGGTGTTTGGATGATGACCGATAGCTAAGAAGAAACCCGTAATAGCTATTTCGTACTCCTCGCCATCATTTTTACGCAGACGAACACCTGTCACGCCCTCCTCGTCGCCCAAAACCTCGGCTGTATTATGCTCAAAGAGCACCTTGATATTCGGGGTGTTGAATACGCGCTCTTGCATAGCTTTTGAAGCACGCAAGAATGGTTTGCGAACAATAAGGTAGACTTGACGACAAAGAGATGCCAAATATGTAGCCTCTTCACAAGCGGTATCTCCACCACCGACCACAGCCACATCCTGCTTACGATAGAAGAAACCATCACAGGTAGCACAAGCGCTTACACCCATACCCTTAAACTTCTGCTCCGAAGGCAGACCCAAATACTTTGCCGAAGCACCTGTAGCGATAATAACACTCTGAGCCTCAACAACATCTCCATTATCAACAGTGACCACAAACGGGCGCTTGGAGGTGTCAATATTGCTCACTATGCCTGTACGAACATCAGTACCAAAACGCTTAGCCTGACGACGAAGGTCATCCATCATCGCTGTGCCGGTAATACCCTCTGGGTAGCCTGGGAAGTTCTCAATCTCAGTTGTTGTTGTCAGCTGACCTCCTGGCTCAATACCCTCATAGAGTACAGGGCTCAGGGCTGCACGCGCTGCATAGATAGCAGCAGTAAATCCGGCAGGACCACTGCCGATAATAAGACATTTTACGCTTTCCATATCTCTGTTTATCTTAATTTGTGCGAAATAAGCGACATAAACTCCTCACGCGTGCGGTGGTCGGAGAGGAATATGCCCGTAAAGGCTGAGGTAGTTGTTGCCGAGTCCTGCTTCTCCACACCGCGCATCTGCATACAGGTATGCGAAGCCTCAATAACCACGGCAACACCCAGAGGATTGAGCGCCTCCTGGATTGAGTCGCGTATCTGTACCGTCAGGCGCTCCTGTACCTGCAAACGGCGAGCAAAGCACTCCACAACGCGGGCAATCTTGCTTAAGCCCGTAATCTTACCATTCGGGATATAGGCTACATGAGCCTTGCCGATAAATGGCAACATATGGTGCTCACAGACAGAGAAAATCTCTATATCCTTGACAAGCACCATTTGGCGGTACTCCTCGTTAAACATCGCCGAGCGGATAATCTCTATAGGGTCCTCAGCATAACCCTTTGTTAGAAACGACCACGCCTTAGCCACGCGCATAGGGGTCTTTACAAGTCCCTCGCGCTCAGGGTCCTCTCCCAGTAAGCGTAGCACCTCGGAATAGTGGTAAGCAAGTTGTTCGAGTCGCTTGTCGTCGAACTTATCCTCGCGTCTATAATTTTGCAATTTATCCATTATTTATCTCTCAAAAATTCTACAAGTTTAGCCACAGCTCGCCCTCTATGCGATATTGCATTTTTAGCCTCTGCCGACATCTGCGCAAAGGTAATAATTTCTCCTGAAGGTACAAAAAGTGGATCATATCCAAAACCCTCACATCCCGACTCCTCTGTGGCAATAGTGCCCTCTACACGCCCCTCAAAGGTATACTCCACACCGCCAAGAATAAGTGCAATAACAGTCCTAAATCGGGCTGTACGCTCTGTTGCCCCATCCATATTTTTGAGCAACAAACGGTTATTTGCCGCAAAGTCATGACCATCTGTGGCATAACGAGCCGAGTGTACTCCTGGAGCTCCACCCAAAGCATCAACCTCCAAACCGGTATCGTCCGCAAAGCAATCTGCACCCGTCTTTTCGTATACATAGCGTGCCTTTTGACGAGCATTGCCATCTAAAGTCGAAGCGGTCTCTGGAATATCCTCCGTAATACCACACTCGCGGAGTGTTACAAGTTCAAAAGCATCGCCCAAGAGTGCTTGTACCTCGCCAAGTTTATGGGCATTATTTGTCGCAAAAATCAATTTTCTCATATCTATTCGTAACATACTTGCTGATTAATTACTACAGCCGTGGTCCTATCCTCTGTACCCAAAACAAGGTCCTTATACTTTATATTGATAACTCCATTCTCTATTCTATTGCAATTTACAACCTCCACCGGTGTATTGTCAAGGATGGCAAAGTCAAGAGTATATCCCTCGCCATCAATAGTACCTACGCCCGAAATAGTAGACAGAACAGCCAGAGCTTCCATAGATGCATCGTACTTGAAATCAAGGTGGTAAGAGAGTTTATCAGACTCATAGAAGAAAGGTCGGCTATCTATCTTCTCAATATAGAACGCTTTTTCAGCGCCCTGCTTGCCCACAAACTGAGCAGATAACTTCTGATACTGACTAATTGTAGTAAGCTCCCACACTGCACCCTCCGAGAGTTTTTTGCCACCCGTTATTACTTTATAACTATTCGCTATTGTACCATCGCTAAGTACCCTCTGGAACTTTACCCCATCTTGCTCAATGGTAACAAGATAGTTATTTGAAAGCACCGCATTTGCAAGGCGAATTTGGGTCTCATCTCCGCCAAGCAATATATCTGTATAAATTGCAAAAGAGGATAGCTCAGAAGCCTCATGTATAGCTGTAAGGGCTCTATTATAGAGTAACCTGTCTACCGCATCCTCGCTTCTACTAAATCCGTCGTCAATCTTACAAGCTGTAAGTGACAACAGAGCCATAAACGCAACAATATATCTTCTCATACCCTACCTCTTCTTAGAGTTAAACCTATAACCAATACCTACTCTACCACAACCACCTGTGCCCGTCAGCGAGCCAAGCTCCACAAAACCGAAGAGGTTACGACCAAAGGTGCATCCGATAAGTGTGAAATCTGCCCACGGAAGCACCATACCACCACTTCCCGCAGCAAGACCCACAGAGACTGTTGAGTATAGCTGCACCTTCTCGCGGTAGAGATAGACAAAGCGGAAAGTTGGCATAACGCTCACCATAAAGCCTGTTTCTCGGCTCTTAAGTTTGTTACTCTCTACATAGCGTATTGGGTTTGTTATAAAGGCAAAATTGACCGTAGCACCGCACTGTAGCCAACGGCGAGAGTGGTATGCATAGCTCAATGAGTAGATACCCGTAAAGTAGGTACCTGCATCGTAAGTCTTGGTGTCAAGAATCTGTTCGCGGAAACTTTTGGGATAGAAATCATCATTGTGCATGCCCGACATAAACAGCTCCATTCCCAACGACGGAGCTCCAATGCCAATACGAAGGTCGTGCTGATTGACTCTTTTTGGCTGCACACGGGTAATTGTGACGGTTTTACCATCACTGTCATACTCAACCGTACGACTTTGCGCAGCTACTACGCCGGCAATCATCAACGCACATATTAGTAGAGTTATCTGTTTCATACCCCAACATTTTGATAGGCGTATACCTCTGTGGCTCTGCTATTTAGCTATCTCAAGTTGTTCAACCTTATAGTCGGCAAGACATTTGTCTATTACCGCCTTGACGACAATATCTATCTCTGAGCCCTCGGTGTAATCAGCCGGACAGACATAGTTTACACGATTGTCGCGTATCAAGGTATTCATCTCTCGACGCTTCTCCTTATCTTTAGGGTTATAGACCGCTACAGAGTGACCCCCAAAGTTCTTAACAAGGCGCATACAAGGGATGTCCGTCGTTCCATCACCCACATATATCATACGCGAGAATGGCACAGGACGGCTCTTCTCCTCCATATACCTATTCACCTGCTTTGTATCGTAAACAGACTCTACACCCTTGTTGATTTTGAAGATAAACTGAGTTTTGTTGGTATAGTTTACCGCCACAGCGGGCCAATAGGCGATACCATCCACATTGTATAGAAACGAGCAAGCGTAAATCTTCTGAAAGCGGTCGGCAATAGCCGTTCCCTCAATAATCTCCTTCAAGCCCGAAGAGTTTATGTAGTGCAAAATCTTCACACCTCGCTGCTCTCCATAGCTATTTACGCGGTCAAACCACTCCAACACTCCCGGATATAGCTTTACTGCACGCCCTGACTCCTGAAACGCCTCACGCCGCAACGATATACCTTTAGCCTTAGCCTCGCGTATCATCAACGCCATGTATGTTAAAATTTGGTCCGCATCTTGCTGCTCAGCCAAGTTGTTTGCCTCGCTCCAAAACTCCTTATTGCTCTTACCCACAGCTGGAATAAAGTTGTACTCCTGCATATTACCGGCAGCAAGTGTGCCGTCAAAATCGTAAATAAGCGCTACCGTAAATTTATAATTCTTCTCTTCCATAGAGCAAAGTTAATAATTTTCACTATTTTTGCCTAAAGACAAATTAAATTTTTCATTATGGATTTCAAAAAAGTTCTCGACTCTCGTCGCTCTGTTCGCCGCTTCTCTCCCGTAGAGGTATCCCGCGAGGTTCTTCTCAATGTTGTAAATCAAGCACTTACAGCACCATCATCACGCAATATGCGCACCTCGCGCTTTATTATCGTTGACGACCGTCCAACACTTGAAAAGTTGGCTAAGATGCGTGACTACGGCTCGGAGTTTATGAAAGATGCCGCAGCTGCCATCATCGTTGCTGCCGATACCACCAAAACCGACCTGTGGCGCGAAAACTGCGCCATCTCGGCAACCATACTCCAGCTCGCCATTGTCAACGCCGGTCTGGTCTCCTGCTGGGTACACATCGGTGGTCGTCCACGACTCAAAGAACAACCCGAAGGTGAACAAGCCGAGGAGTATATTCGTAAATTTATGAATATACCTCAAGAGTGGTCGCTTGAGTGCGCTATAGCTTTGGGCTACTCTGACTATCAGCCAAAACCACTCCCAGAGCACGACGATAGCAACTCAATTATCTGGCATACAAGGGAATAGTATCCCCATTATGCTTAACCCATCTAAGGGGGGGCTATGGTTTCGACCTGACAGTCACTTCGTTTATAAATTTTCAATAATATTGTCGTCGATGTCGTAGCCATTAGGCTAAATACACCTCATTAGCAGTGGTTGTCAGCAGTGTTTTGACAAATTTTTGTAAAAATGTTTGTTGTTTTCAAATTTAATTGTACCTTTGCACCCTGCAAGGGCGAATTATGCGCTCTTTAGTAAGGGGAATTTAAGAACAAAACAATAAAAACGATACGACTATGGCAATGAAGAGAACTTACCAGCCTTCTCGTCGCAAGAGAATTAACAAGCATGGTTTTCGTGCGAGAATGGCTACTGCTAATGGACGCAAGGTCTTGGCAGCGCGTCGTGCTAAGGGACGCAAGAAGTTGACTGTATCTGACGAGGCTACATTCAAGTACAACTAAAATTCTTAAGGGTGGTGTTCCACCTTTAGCAAGCATATAACCAGCTCTTTGAGGGCTGGTTTTGCTGTTTTTAGGGTCTTTACAATAGCTCTAAGGCTGAAGGTCCTTCGCTCATAATAAGATCCAGGACAGAGAGATTTTCAGCAAAAGGTAGACGGTCCGAAAAGAGCTGAAAGTAGCGTGGCGTAGTATAGTTTGTAGAGCGCTTTTTAGGTCGCAAATCGACATCTGTGACTGTTGTCTCCACATAGGTCTCAGACACGCGCAGGGGCTTATTATAACCCATAAAGGCAAGCAAGGAAGAGAGCAACGACAGATTAAACTCCACCAGCGACTGATATCTTTTCTGGTAAAATGGCTCTATCTGTTCGGCAATAATATCGAAGTATGGCGAGGAGCGATATGCCGACATTATAGCCACCCAATGTTGGTGCTGCCAGGGTTTAGAGTAGTCTATCTGCATACTACACATCGGGGTTTGGGGACGATTTGCGTTAACAACGGGCACCGTAAGGCTAAGGACACCGTTGGCACTCATTATCTGAGTACGATTTCTTACAGAGCGTTTGATATAGTGTTCCCCGCAGTCGATAACATACTCTTCGCCGGCATTTACCAGGCGGGCGACATACTCTATATCGGGCAGATATGTGGCTGGTAATATAAGCATAGACTACTGCTGGCGCCAATCGCCATTCTCTTTAATTATCTCTATCAGTCTATCTAACGCCTGCTCTTGCGGGATATTGCGGCAGACTACCATCTTGCCCTTATAGAGAGTTATCATCCCCGCACCAGCACCCACATAGCCATAGTCGGCATCAGCCATCTCGCCAGGACCGTTGACAATACACCCCATAACCCCAATCTTAAGACCCTTAAGGTGGCAGGTGCGAGCCTTGATTTGTGCCAGCGTACCCTCTATATCATACAGCGTACGACCACAACTTGGACAGGCGATATACTCTGTATGGGATATACGCACACGCGAAGCCTGTAATATTTGTAGCTCTATCTCCTCTATCTCCTCTTGGCTAAAGTGAGGTGCATCAACCCACACTCCATCGGCAAGACCATCAAGCAACAGTTGACCCATATCGGCAGCAGCCTTGACAGCGAGGGCATCAATATCTCTATCCTCATACTTGCGACGAATAACTACTGGAGCCTTTTGGTTCTCCATATTAAGTATTGCGGCACGCCACTCAGCTGTAGGGTTGGCTGAGAGAGCCTCGATAACAGTAAATTCATCGTTAACCTCGCTGTGAACTATCGGAGTCTGTATATCCGTCCTGCGGAGATATGCCGTTGGGCTATATCGCTGAGGGTTCAACACCTCAAATTCTCCGTCACGACTCTTAAAGTGGTCTACTAATAGCTGCGCCACAGGCACCTCATTCTCCGGAGCCTCAGTAAGCGATACGCGGATAGTGTCCCCAATACCATCAGCAAGCAGGGCTCCAATGCCCACAGCGCTCTTTATGCGCCCCTCAATGCCATTGCCAGCCTCGGTAACTCCTAAATGTATTGGATAGTGCATATCTTGAGCATCCATAGCCTCAACCAGCAGACGATAGGCATGAACCATTACGCGGGTGTTGGAGGACTTCATCGACACCACCACCTGGTCAAAATTTGAGGCACGGCAGCGGTGCAGAAACTCCATAGCCGAAGCTACCATACCCTGTGCCGTGTCGCCAAACTTATCGACTATATGGCGAGCCAAAGAGCCATGGTTAACACCTATGCGCAAAGCTACACCGCGACGCCTGCACTTCTCGATAAGTTCCTCTAACTCAGAGCCCTCAGTACGATAGTTTCCAGGGTTTATACGAACCTTGTCTACATAGTCAGCAGCTATAGAGGCTATCTGCGGCACAAAATGGATATCGGCAACAATCGCCGTATCATATCCATCGTTGCGCAGCTGTGGCATTATCTGAGCAAAGGCTTCGCCCTCTCTCTTACCT
>JAZNTY010000158.1:0-9910 GCA_045592005.1 Alistipes sp.
CTATCGTAAGAACCGGAATCTTATATTCTATCCATTGAACTACGGAACCGCACTGCAAAGATGCAAAAAAAAAGTTATATGGCAAAAAAAACAGAATTTAATGAATGTTGGGAGCGTTTATCTCAGGTAATTGAGGAGACGGGTTTGTCTGTGCACTCGTTTGCAATGTCTGTTGGTTTGAACCGTAGTGAAACTATGTACCAAATCCGGCGAGGGCAGATTGGTATCTCGCGTAATGTGGCGGAGATGGTTACTAATCGATATCCTGAGTATAGTAAGATTTGGCTTATGACGGGTTGTGGTCCAAAATACACCAATCCGGCAATTATTCATACCCATATCCCCTTTTACAATGGCGACCTATCATCTATAGATAAAATCAATGTTGTGGCTCCTGAGTACTATCTATTTCTGCCTATGGCGGGACATGTAGATATTGCCATTACTTACCACGGGGATGATATGCTGCCGAGTATACCTAATGGTACGGTACTTCTGTTGAGGCGTATTGAGCCAGATGCTATAGTCTTTGGTAAAGAGTATGTGGTCTGCACCAAAACTTTTACGGCGCTGCGTCGTATTCGCTGCACAGACGAGGAGGATGTGTTCCGTTTGGAGGCTGGCGACCCAAATCTTTACGATACAATAACGGTTAATAGTTCACAGATAACACACATATTTATGGTTAGAGCACTGATAACACTTAAAAACTGACAACTAAAAACTAATAACTATGATAATCAAAACTAAAGAGAGTGCGTCGTGGCTTATCGGCGCGGTGGCAGGTATCTGTACTGCCGTAGCAATGTTTGCAACAGGTATTACTTGGTGGGTGTCGCTTATAGCGTCGTTGCTCACATTTGTGGGTGTATCTATGTTTGCGCTGTGGCTTATTGTTAAATATGTAGCCTACAAGTTGCGTCCAATATACTCAATGGTTCTTTCTCGCGATATCCATACGGGCGATATTGCAGAGAAGCTCAAGGAGCAGAGGGTTGAGGAGGTCTCCGAGGAGCTCAATGCGTGGGCAGACGATAATGATAAGGAGATTTTGCGCCTTAAGGAGGCTGAAAAGTTCCGTAAGCAATATTTGGGTAATGTGGCACATGAGCTTAAAACTCCGATTTTCAACATTCAGGGCTATATCAGTACCCTGCTTGATGGAGGCTTAGAGGATGAGATGATTAACCGCAAGTACTTAGAGCGCGCTGAGAAGAGTGTTGAGCGTATGATTAATATTCTCAGCGATTTGGATACCATTTCTCGCTTAGATAGTGATATGAACCAGATGCACTATGAGAGCTTTGATATGGTTGCTTTATGTAAGGATATTGTGGAACAGACGGAGATTGAGGCTGCAAAGCGCAATATAAGCATCGTAGTTAAGGGCGCAGACCATCTGCCTTCTACCTGCTGGGTCAATGCCGACAAGTTCTATATCGGACAGGTATTGGATAATCTTATCGTTAACTCTATCCGCTACGGTAAGGAGGGTGGTACCACTAAGATTACCTGCCGTGATATGTTGGACAAGGTGCTTGTAGAGGTTGAGGATGACGGTATTGGCATAGCAAAGAGCGACTTGCCGCGAGTTTTTGAGCGCTTCTACCGTACCGATAAGGGTCGTTCAAGAGAGCAGGGAGGTACAGGTTTAGGTCTTGCTATTGTTAAGCATATTATCGAAAATCATGGCGAGAAGGTATCTGTACGCAGTGAGATAGGTAAGGGTAGTACATTTACATTTACATTGAGTAAGGTTAATTTGTAATATGACATCACTTTTGTCTATAGTATGGGACTTTAATCCTGTACTGATAACTATTTTTGGCTTTGAAATTCGCTACTACAGCATTATGTGGGCAGCCGCACTGCTTGTTGGCGCGTGGATATTTAGCTATTTTTGTAAGAAGGAGGGTAAACCGCAGACTCTTGCCGACTCAGCATTTCTCTATATCGCTTTGGGTACTATGATAGGTGCGCGAGTAGGTCACTGTCTCTTTTATGAGCCGGAGTATTACCTACTCAAACCCTGGGCTATAATTACCGAAATTCGCAATGGAGGTCTTGCCAGCCATGGAGCTACGATAGGTATTATCCTCTCCATATGGCTCTGTTCCCGCAAAAATAAGGTGCCGACAATGTGGATGACCGACCGTTTAGGTGTTATAGCTCCTATCAGTGGCGCTCTTATTCGCTTTGGTAATCTGTTTAACTCGGAGATTATAGGACATCAGACCGATATGCCGTGGGGCTTTAAGTTTGTGCGTTTGCATCGCGGTATGGCTATTGAACAGATACCGGCTTGTCATCCTACACAACTCTATGAGGCGCTATGCTATATTGCCACCTTCTTGGTGCTGTGGTGGATGTATCATAAGACTGACGCAGCTCGTCGTCGAGGTCTGCTCTTTGGAGTAGCGCTTATAGGCATCTTCCTGACTCGCTTCTTTATTGAGTTTGTTAAGGTTAATCAGGTAGCCTTTGAGGAGGGTATGAGGCTTAATATGGGTCAGTGGCTCAGTATACCGTTTGTGTTGATTGGCGCTGTTTCTATATGGTATGCACTCACTCACGCTCCTGTGCCGGAGGACAAACCTAAGGCGCAGCAACCAAAGGTTAGTAATAAGAGTGGCAAAAAACGATAGTATGGTAGATGTGGTAAATAGACTGATATTTAACACCCTTATCAGTGGCAATGATATCTATCTGCCGCAGGTGGGTTCGCTCGTTATTAGACGAAGAACAGCCACTATGCAGGGCGCAAAGCGCCTAATACCACCATGTCGAAAGGTTACTTTTACCGGAGAACAGCGTGGCGAGTCTCTTGTTGACCTTATACAAAGTGTAGCCTCTGTGAGCCAGACGCGTGCCGAGGATATATACCGTCAGTGGCTGCAAAGTGTCAGTCGTGACGGTGTTGTTACAATCGACGGTGTGGGAGTTGTTGCTCAGCGGAACTTTGCTATCGATGCTAAACTAAATAGTATCCTAAACCCTCACTCCTTAGAGCCGTTGGTGCTTAAACCGCGCATTTCAGCCTCTGTATATGTGGCAGTGTTGTTACTGCTACTCTCGTTAGGCTTTGGCGGCTATCTACTGCTTGATAACGGTGCTCAAGAGTCTGATATGGAACTTATGCCACAAGAGGTGGCTATCGTAGAGATGGCACCCCAAAACGCTGTTGTGACTGCGGATGTTGTAATAGAGCCTGCCGTCGAGCCGGTGGCTGATAGCCTCGCTACAAATATTGTCACTGTGGAACCTATAGCACAAAGTGAGGCGGTTGAGCAGATTGATACCCTTAAGGCGAATTATAGCTATATTGTGTGGGGCGTGTACTCTAAAATAGAGAATGCTCGTAACTATAAGGAACTTGTGGAGCAACGCTTTGAAGATTTGCACTGCACCATATACCACTATAAGAATAATACTATGTATATGGTAGCCCTTGATGTTAAGCCATCCAGAGGACAATCTATCGCTGTTATGCGAGAGCTCAAGCAGCGAAGCCCATTTTTCGACCAATTGTGGATATTTACTAACAAATAAGTACAACCAAATCAATGTCGCTTGCACAACTTATAACTAAGACTATAGAGCTCTTTTATCTCCCCTTTATGGAGAGGTTGCTCCCTCGGCAAATTTTTCGCTATGGCGCTTGTGGTGCTATAAATATGACCCTCGATGCTCTTTGGTACTTTGTTATATACAACTTTATTGTCGCTAAGCAGTTTTTTGACTTAGGTTTTGTGGTTATCTCGCCACATATCTTGTCACTTATCATCGTCTTTCCGATAACCTTTTTTACAGGCTTTTGGCTAAACCGTAATGTGGCATTTCGTGCAAACCATATCTCCGGCAAAAAGCAACTTTTTCGCTATCTGCTAACCGTCATAGGCTCTATTTTGTTGAACTATATCTCTATGAAGCTACTTGTTGAACAGGTCCATATATGGGCAACGCCGTCAAAGGTTATCACAACACTTATTACTACTCTTTATAGCTATCTCGTTGGTAGATATTACACCTTTAAGCAGTAGTTTTTTTACATTCTTTATATCAATAAATCAGGAGGCTTGAATTTAAGCCTCCTGATTTTTATCATATTGCTGTTATGCTTAGTAGGTCATCACAGCATAGTCATAGTCGCCTGTGATGGTCGAACACTCATATACATTACCCCATTGGTCAGTAGCCTCTACGCGGATAGATTTCGCTGAAGGGTTTTTAAGTGTCCACTTATACATGTGGAAGTTGTCCTTGTAGTTTCCAGAGTGCTTAGCGTCATTGGCAGGGTCCCCTAAGCCCAAAACACCTGTATGGTAGGCTGTAATCCACCAATCGAGACTTGATGATGTACTCGGCTTACCAGGATTGTTGATATCCGGACTATACTTGTTAGGACCTGAGTTGTTGCGGCTCATCTTGCTCATGATACCTGCATAAACGCCGTCTTCATAAATTTTGATTTTCCAATTGTCGTCGGCATTGAAGATGTTGGCAAGAATAACATTGGCGCCGTATTGCAACTCTATATGGTCATACTGACCTCCGCACTTAAGATTGCCGCGATAGAGTCGCATCTGGTAGTTGCGGTCGTTAATACCCTCATTGACACCCTTGTAGTACCAATTGACAATCTTATTACCGTCAAATTCGTATACTCCATAGCCATTAGGTACTCCATCGCCGTTAAATCGTGATCTCCAGAAGTGACCGCATACAGCACCGTGGTTGTGCTCATAGATAGCCTTGCCATCTACGGTTGATTTGGTAGGGAAGTTGGTCATACGGTGGTGGTGTCCAGACATAATATGCGCCTCCTTAAACTGACTCAGGAGTTTAAGAATGTTTTGCACATTGGACTTGTCCGAGTTCTCTACTGAGCAGTGTACGCAGAGGATAACCATTTTATCCTTAGATACATACTCCAAATCTTGCTTAAGCCACTCGTACTGAGAGTCCAAGAAGCGTGGGTCGCCATAGTGGTCCCAAGACTTGCCGTCATACCAAAGCATATTACGCATACAAACGATGTGAACATCGCCTCGGTTCCATGAGTAGTTGATAGGACCGAATACATCCTCAAATGAACGCTGTATCTTGAGCTGAAAGTCTAAGTCCTGATAACCTGAGCATGGTAGGGGGTTACTTTCATTAAATATATATGAATAGTCGTGGTTACCAAAGGTTTGGAATACCGGCATACCCATCTTATCCTTCGCCAGCTCATTACGCATATTAGGCATTATCGACTCGCAGTTACGCGTACCCTGTGAATATACCACATCGCCCAGCGTTACGCCGTAGCAAGGCATACCTTTAGACTTAGAGTGTGCCACTATATCGGGTACAGACTCGCTCTTGAAACGGTTGATATGGCTTGTGTTTGCACACTGCACATCAGCAAAGCAGAAGAGGGCAAACTTAGACTCTTTTGCCGCCTTGTTGAGTGTAAAGTCGTATGTAGTCTGTTGTGCGTTGTAACGGGCATAAAAGTAAGGCTGACCATAGTCATTAACCATAACTTCGCCCTCAGAAGGTACTGAGTAGAATATGTACCATGTATCTTTGTGCGGCTTGATAGCATACTTACCATTGGCATCTGTCTGTACGCAAGCAAAACCATCGCTGACAACCACACCGGCAGCCGGAGTGCCATCGTTGTACTTAATCTGACCTGTAACAACCTGCTCACTGAGTGACTCGATGCTTATGCTGATATCGTCGAGTAAGAAGCGGTTGCTGTCTGTTGCAGACTCTCTACCGCCGCCTATAGCGATACGGCTTGTGTTTTGAACATTGTTCAAAGTTACGGTATACTCCTTCCAGTCGCAGCTACGCTCGCCATCTAAGGTCAAAGCTTTGCTCTCGCCCTCGGTTTTGAAGGTAATATTCTTAGAGTCAGAGATAGAGGTATCGTTAAGAACCTTGACAACAATCTTCTTCTCCTCTGCATTTATATCCTTACCAACATCGCCATAAGGTGCTGCCTTAAACTTTACGGTAACCTTTGCTTTTGTTCCTGCCGGAATAGCCGATATTGTTGGTGTTACAACAAATGAACGGTTGCTCGATTGACCAACCTTGAGATGACCTGGACGAGCGCAAACAGAGCCTCCATTAGCACCACTCTTGCCGCCAATCCAGCCCCAAGTATCAAGACCGACATCGTCTAATACCCCTGACAGTGTGTTAAATAGTCCCATCTCCACATTTGCAGCTGCCGGAATATATACTGCTGTTGCGCCGTCAATATTGGCAGCATCCCAATCAAGAATAACCTCGCCTTTGAGCTCGGCACCACTAAATGAGGTCAAAGCGGCTCTATCATCACGCGACACACCGGCAGCGCGAGCTGCAATATCGCCACCATAAATAAGACCATCGAAATTCTCGAATAACACTACACTGCCTGGCGCTGAGTAGCTAAAATGCTTGCCCTCCATAACAGATGCTTTGGTCGCTGCTTCAAGTGGTATGAGAGTCTGTTTTGAGTCTGTGAGGTTGTATATGTGGATGTAGTAGTCGGTCTGAGGAGTTAAGCCTGTGAAGATAAAGCGCGGAGGACAGGTTGTCTCGGTAAAGAGTCTCTCGCCCTTTAGAGCAGATACGCTGTATACCAAGTTGGAGCACTCTCTGTCGCTGTATATAGCCACTTTGTACTCCTTTGTAATATCGTCAGTGTACTTAGCTGCATTGTTTGGATATATCTGAGAGAGATACTCTATATTCTGCTTTGAGTGCGACCAAGCAATAGCAATGGTCGTATCTGTTGCGCATACGATATCGGTAAATATGGCACTCTGGGTCAAATTAACGGTTAGTGGTATCTCTAAAACGGTATCTGTTGATAAACTTATGCCAGAAGGGTGTATGTCGTCTTCAAATAGACCCTCCAAGCAGTATATCTTAACCTTTAGACCCTTTGCATACTTTTGAGCGGGAACGCAGAAAGATAGACTCTTGCCTTTGGTGTCCAAAATATCGTTCAAATTACCCATAGAGAATGAACTGACAGCACCCTCAGCATTGAGACTAAAGCTCATATCGGCAGTAGTAACAGTTGCGCTACTGCTCCATAACTTCTCGCCATTGTTTGATTCTATCTCAATTCTTTTCAGAGTAAAAGACTTCTCGCCGTCAGGCAGTGCCATATTCAGCCTGATTATAGCAAGAGGGTTGGTCATTGTTACTGATGTTGTAGAACTGTCCCACTTGCCAATCAATATCGGTAGGTGGAGTTTGTCATCAAAGCTTGGGTTCTGTTCGCCTAAAGTAACATTGATAGTCCTCTCTCCTACGCTGCCACCAGAGATATCAGCCAATTTCGGCTTGTAGTAGGGATATATGGCGTATGTCTCTCGGTCTGTGTAGATGGAACGACCGGCGTCGGTCTTAAAAAAGGCGCTTGATTCTTTAATAGACGAGGAGTCTACGGTCGCCTTAATCTGTGCAATAGCGCCCTCATTATATGATAGAAGCAACATATTGTCGCCAAACTTCCATTGAGGTATGTTGTCGCTACCTATGGTGGCGCGGGTTATCTCTGGTTGGGTAATAGTTGCTTCAAAACGCGTAACCTGTTCTCCGTCAATAGTAGGGGGTGTGTCAGGGTTATCAACCCCATTGCCTGTGCATCCGCCAGCCCACAATAGAGCTGCGATTGCAGGCATAAAAAGAGTTCTAAATTTCATGATATAGTATACCTTTGATTATTATTCCTATATAAATATACAACTCAAGGGCTAAAAATCCTATGTTCGGCACATATCTAAATTAACTCCCTATACAGAGGTATCCTATATGGATAAAATTTATTTGCTCTCTTTGAGCTTTTGAAGTTCATACATCTGGTCGCGGAAGCGTGCTGCGGCAAGGAAATCGAGCGACTTAGCAGCGCGTTCCATATTGGCTTGAGCCTGAGCAATAAGTGAATTAAGAACCTCCTTGGATGCACTTTTAGGGTCAATATCACAAGTTGAACTTGTAGATGGTTGACTCTCCCCACTATTTGAAAGTAGTATCTGTGTACTTCCGCTCTTGTGTGCTTGACGAGGCATAACGCCATTCTCCATATTGTAGCGAATTTGCTTGTCACGACGGCGGTTGCTCTCCTCTATAGATGTGCGCATAGTCTTTGTAACCTTGCCGGCATACATAATCACAAGACCATTTGCGTGACGAGCAGCTCTACCAGCAATCTGAGTTATGGCGCGCACATTTCTCAACATACCCTCCATATCGGCATCAATAATGGCTACAAGTGACACTTCAGGCAAATCAAGACCCTCGCGCAATAGGTTGACACCGATAAGTACATCAAACATTCCGGCACGCAGGTCTTCAAGTATCTGCACGCGCTCTAAAGTATCAACATCGGAGTGTATGTAGCGGCATCTGATACCCATACGCTCAAAATATGTGGCAAGCTCCTCTGCTGAGCGTTTAGTTAGGGTTGTGACAATAATCTTCTCGTCTTTGGCTGTGCGTATCTCTATCTGTTCAATTAAATCGTCTATCTGATTTTCGGAACTGCGCACCTCTAATGGTGGGTCTATAAGCCCTGTGGGGCGTATAATTTGCTCAACTACAGCCCCTTCGGAACGAATAATCTCATAGTCGGCAGGTGTGGCACTAACATATAGCGTTCTGCCCGTCAGAGCCTCGAACTCTTCGAAACGCAATGGACGATTATCTCTGGCGGCAGGCAGACGGAAACCATACTCAACAAGGTTCTCTTTGCGGGCACGATCGCCACCATACATAGCCCTTACCTGCGGTATGGTAACATGACTCTCGTCGACAATGAGTAGAAAATCATCAGGGAAGTAATCGAGTAGACAGAATGGACGCGTGCCGGCACTGCGACCGTCAAAGTAGCGGGAGTAGTTCTCTATACCAGGGCAGTAGCCCAACTCTTTAATCATCTCAAGGTCATACTCTACGCGCTGCTGTATGCGTCGAGCCTCTGTTGTACGCCCCTCCTTCTCAAAAAAGGCAACCTGATGACCCATATCTATGTATATCTGACTTACAGCCTGAGCAATACGCTCTTTGGTAGTTACAAAAAGGTTCGCCGGAAAGATACTTACCTTGCTCAGTTGCTCAAGCTTATGACCTGATATGGGGTCAATAAGATAAATAGCTTCAATCTCGTCATCAAAAAAGAGTAGGCGGTAACACTTGTCACCAAAGGCAGACATAATATCTATAGTCTCGCCTCTGACACGAAAAGTGGCAGGAGATAACTCTATCTCGGTGCGGGTATATAACGCCTCCACTAAGCGGTAGAGTATCTGTTTGTGGTTTATGATTTGACCAACCTCAAGAGTAATGGTGTTGGCGTGAAAATCTGCTGGATTACCAATGCCGTAAAGACAAGATACGCTTGATACCACAATAACATCTCGCCGCGATGAGAGTAGGGTAGCGGTGGTTGAGAGACGCATCTTCTCAATCTCATCATTTATAGACAAATCCTTCTCGATATATGTATCTGTCGATGGCAGATACGCTTCCGGTTGATAGTAGTCGTAGTAAGATACAAAGTACTCCACAGCGTTGTCAGGAAAGAAGTTCTTAAACTCTCCATAGAGCTGAGCTGCAAGGGTCTTATTGTGGCTCAATACAAGAGTAGGACAGTTTAATTGCTTTATAACATTTGCCATTGTAAAGGTCTTGCCTGAGCCTGTAACACCCTGTAGAGTGCAACATTGCTCGCCACTCTCAAATGTTTTGAGAATTTGCTCTATAGCTTGTGGCTGGTCGCCGGTAGGGGAGTATTGAGAGATTAATTTGAACATTCTGTAATACGCTATTTGGTACTATTCTTGCAATAAAAAGGTCGAAGGGTGGTTGGGGAGACATTCTTATCTTTGATATGTTTTACACATCTTTCTGTTTATTT
>JAZNTY010000159.1:0-2054 GCA_045592005.1 Alistipes sp.
CCTGCAACGATAAGGTCAAGGTCGCAGTCTGCCATCTGTGAGAATGTAGGGTTGATGCAGTACTGACCACCGATACGAGCTACGCGTACCTCTGAAATCGGACCGCCGAATGGGATATCCGATACTGCAAGAGCAGCTGAAGCTGCAAGACCTGCAAGTGCATCAGCCTGAATATCTTTGTCTGCCGAGATAAGGTTTACGGTAACAAAAACCTCGGCGTGGTAATCTGCAGGAAAGAGTGGGCGGAGAGCGCGGTCAATTAGGCGGGCAACGAGAATTTCGTTATCCGAAGCCTTACCTTCACGCTTCATAAAACCACCAGGGATACGACCTGCTGCGGCAAATTTCTCCTTATACTCAACCTGCAAAGGCATAAAGTCTGTTCCCTCTTTCGCATCCTTTGCGGCAACAACAGTGGCGAGCAACATAGTGTCACCCTGTCTAACAACAACTGAGCCGTCAGCCTGCTTTGCCAGCTTGCCGGTCTCAATCATAATCTCTCGTCCTCCCTCAAGTGGGATGAACTTCTGTACAGCATTGTACAACTTGTTTTCCATAATTCGTCTAATGTAATTCGTCTAATATAACTCGTCCATAAAAATAATTGCAAACAAAGAAAATGAAGGCAACGCATACGGCTGCCTCCATTCTCTGCATCGTACTACTTACGAAGGTTGAGGGTCTTAACGATAGCGCGGTAACGCTCGATGTCAACCTCCTTCAAGTACTCTAACAACTGACGACGCTTACCTACCAAGCGAAGCAATGAACGCTGGGTACCAAAGTCGTGACGGTTGCGCTTAAGATGCTCTGTAAGGTGGCTGATACGGTACGAAAACAAAGCAATCTGGCTCTCAGGTGAACCTGTGTCCTTGTTAGACTTGCCGTACTGACCGAAAATCTCCTCCTTTTTCTCTGCTGTTAAATAAGCCATTTTGAAAAAATTTTGAAGTTTGTAAAAAATGTTAATTAATACTTCATCCGCATCCCCCTTACCGAGATTGCGTTAAAGCGCTGCAAAGATAGGTATAATTTCTTGATTTAGAAATAAAAACACAACTTTTCCTACTCTATTTTTTTTGTGTACGAGTCAAAGTGCGTTATAAGGTGGTTTATTTTGATTTTTCAGCAAGAAAAACTATCTTTGCAAATCTTGAGGTTTATCGAAAAACAATGCGGGTAACAAAAACGATATTTTTAACATTGGCTCTTTGGCTCCTTTGCGGGTGCTCTTCACAGCCTAAGTTTATTACGGTTGAGGGTTATATGCTCGGCACAACCTTTCGCGTTGTGGCTTCTACGACTGTGTCGGCAGAGGATATTTATGCCGATATTATGAGGATAGATGCTATGGCAAAGTCCTCAATGTCAATCTTTAACCCCGCGTCGCTAATTAGCCGTATAAATGATAATAGTGTCGATACGCTCGATATCCATTTGCTGCGTAATATGGCTGTAGCCGCTCATGTAAATGCTATTAGTGGCGGTATGTACGATATTACTGTTAAACCGCTGACTGATGCTTATGGATTTGCCGCCAAAGGTAAAATAGAACACCCTAATATTGATTCGCTTATCCGCTTTGTTGGCTTCGATAAGTTCTCGATATCTGGCAACCGCATTGTCAAAAACGACAAGCGTGTGCAATTTGACCTTAACTCTTTGGCGAAGGGTTATACAGTCGACCTTGTTGCTGACCATTTGGAGTTGCATGGCTGTTGTAACTATCTTGTAGAGATTGGAGGCGAAATTCGTGCTTCAGGACAAAATGCTAAAGGTGTAGATTGGCGTATAGGTGTGGATACTCCATACGAAGGTAATCAAACTCCGGGTCAGAGTTGCCAGGCAGTGGTGCAAATCAGTGATAAAGCGTTAGCAACATCGGGCAACTATCGTCGCTATTATACCGATGCTCAAGGTAATAAAATTACACACACCATAAACCCTAAAACAGGAGAGAGTACCCATTCGTCCCTACTTTCAGCTACTGTCATTACAAATCGTTGTGTTGTAGCTGATGCTATGGCGACAATGTTTATGGCTATGGGCGATAG
>JAZNTY010000160.1:0-29838 GCA_045592005.1 Alistipes sp.
TCGGAATACTTGAACATAAAGGCAGACGCATATCCAACCTCCTGCATTAGTGAAAGTGTCTGTTGGTGGTCCTCCAGAGTTTCGCCGCAAAAGCCTGCAATAAGGTCTGTAGTTATGGCGCAATCGGGCATATAATGACGAATAGCTTCAATACGCTCTAAATACCATTCGCGGGTATACTTGCGGTTCATCTTTTTTAACATCTCGTTACTACCGCTCTGTGCTGGTAGATGTATGGCTTTGCAGATGTTGTCGTAGCGAGCCATAACCTCCAACAGTCGGTCGGAGATATCCTTTGGATGCGAGGTGGCGAAGCGTACACGAAGTTGTGGTGAGATTTTGGCAACCAACTCCATTAGTTCTGGAAAACCTACCTCTCCATAGTTGTAGGAATTTACATTTTGTCCCAAAAGTGTAATCTCGCGATAGCCGTTGTCAAACAGAGTACGAGCTTCGTTGATAATAGTTTGAGGGTCGCGACTGCGCTCAATACCACGGGTATACGGTACAACACAATATGAACAGTAGTTATTACAACCTCTCATAATGGCTATAAAAGCGCTGACGCCATTTGGGTCAAGTCGTACCGGCGCAATCTCGGCATAGGTTTCCTCTTTGGATAGCTCTGTATTAATGCCTTTATTGCCATTTTCGGCAGAGCGCACCAAAATTGGTAGACTACGATATGAGTCTGGTCCGGCAACAATGTCTACACCTGTATTTGGCTCTATAAGTTGTTCCTTTAGACGCTCAGCCATACATCCGATGATGCCAACAATTAATCCTGGTTTGCGTTTTTTTAGTTGACGCATAGCCGATAGACGCCCCCAGATGCGCTGTTCGGCATTGTCGCGGATGGAGCAGGTGTTGATAAGAATTATATCAGCTTGATTGATGTCATCAGTATAGCGATAGCCTTCATCCTGCATAATAGAGACGACAATCTCACTGTCGCCTGCATTCATCTGGCAGCCGTAGGTCTCTATAAATAGTTTTTTGCCCTCGCCTGTAAGAGGGCGCAGAGTGTTGATTTCCATTTCTATATATTCTGAATTTCGTCCTTCTCTGGCAGTGGCTTAAAGCCCTCTCCAAAGGTATCATAAGCATCTGTAACAACTATAAAAGCGTTGGGGTCCATCTCTTTTATGGCGCTCTGAACTATAGGTACGCTCTTGTTTGGTACAACAAGGAATATCATCTCCTTCTCCTTGCCGGAATACATACCGCGCGACTCAATATAAGTCGCCGAGCGGTCAAGGTCGTTGAGAATAAAATTCTTCAAAGTGTCATTATGCTCGTTAAGAATTATAAAGATTAACTTGTTGTAAGAGGCACCGTTGAGAGTGTAGGCAAGCACCCTGGATGTGATGTATATAGTCATTAGTGAGTAGAGCGAGAGTAACCAACCCTGAGGGTCTGGCTCGCCTGTGCCGACACCAAAACCGATGACTAACAGACCTGAGAAAACAACTACTGAGTCTGCGATAAGTACAGCATTAGAAAAACCTATATGGAAATACTTCTGTATCATCATGGCAATGATATCTGTACCGCCTGTTGTTGCTTGCTGGCGTACCACAATACCCACACCAACGCCTAAAAAGACGGAACCAATGATTGATGCGAGCATTAAGTGGTCAGAAAGGTCTAATATGCCGCCGAGCATCTGTGAAGGGTCAAGATTGCGCATCGCCTCCTCATTTGGAAACGAGAGTCGGGTAATTATGTTCATAACACCAGGGGTGTAGAGGGCAGCGATAATTGTACGACTGCCAAACTTGCTACCAAATATCAAAAATGCCGCTATGAGTAACGGAATGTCAAACATATATCCAAAGGTACCAACCTGAATGTTCGGAAAAATGTTGTGCATAACAATACTTGCACCATACACTCCACCGGGAACAATGTTGTATGGGCTGATAAAAAATACATAGCCGGCAGCCAGCAATGTGCAGCCCAAAAAGATGAAGAACCACTCGTTAATAGTCTTTAACGACAATACCGATGATGAAAATGACTTGAAATTCATATTTATATTATTAAGCGGACAAATATACAAAAAACAATTCAAAATACAAAATTGGGGCAAAATACCTATCCATAATGGTAATAGTTTTCAAATGCTAAAAATGTTCAAAAATGCCCATAAATTTAATTAGAGTAATCAGCTTTGTCTAAACAGTGTGTATTGACAAAGTTTCTGCTAAGTGCTCAGAAATGGTATAAAGGTGTTAATTTTTGTTAAAAAATTATGGGTTCTTTGAGAAAATCGTTATTTTTGCGCAAATTGACTGATTATGTTTAGGAAGATAACCATATTTTTTACCTCTCTGCTGATGTTCTCTACCACAGCCTTAGCGGCTGTTGGAAACCAAAATGCAGAGCTCTTTTCTCGTGCAGAGCAACTGCTCAGCCAGCATCGTTATGCCGATGCACGACACGAATATATGCGTCTTAAGCAGATTGTCGATAGTAAGGATGTTGGTGCTATGCAGGCAGTAGATTATGGATTGACTGTCTGTGCTGTTCATCTTGATGACAATGTTGCGGAACAGCGTATGTTAGATTTCTTAACCCGCTATGCAGGTTCCGTGTATTCGGATAGTATCCGCTTTTTATTAGCAATGCACTATTGTGAACAGGAGAACTTTACTGCTGCAAAGCAGCAATTCCTTAAGCTGGGTTACAAGGGTCTGACTACAGAGGACAAGGAACAGTATGACCTTAGAATGGGTTATATTGAGTTTATGGAGAAGCGTTATGACAAGGCTACGGAGTATTTTGACCGTATATCCGCAGTAGGAGCATTAGCGGATCACGCTAAGTATTACAACTCCTACATCTCCTATATTAATGGCGATATCGAGGATGCATATCAAGGCTTTGCCTCCTTAAAATCGAGTGATGCCTATGCCACCATCGTGCCGTTCTATCTGTTGCAGATTGAGTTTGAGCGCGGCAACTATAAGTATGTAGTAACAAACTGTGACGAATTGTTAAAGAGTGCTACAGGCTCTGAGCGTAAGGCGCTTCTTAGAGTAGCATCGGAGTCTTGGTTTAGGTTGGAGGGTTATAGTAAGGCTATGCAGTACATTACTGCCTATGCTCAAGCTTTTGAAGGAACAATGAGTCGTGAGGATAACTATCTGCTCGGATATACCATGTATCGTACCGCTAACTATGCCGGTGCGGTAGAGCCTCTAAAAATTGCTTGTAATGGCTCTGATGAACTCGCTCAAAACGCCTCTTATCACTTGGCTGATTGCTATATTCGTTTGGGCGATAAGCGTAATGCTATCTCAGCCTTTGCAATGGCTGCAAATGAGCAGTATAACAAAGATATTGCTGAAGATGCGCTCTTTAACTACGGCAAACTGCTTTTCGAAACAGGTGGAGGAACCTTTAATGAGTCTATAAATGTTCTCACTCGCTATATTACTCGCTATCCGGAGAGTGTTCGTACGCCTGAGGCTAAGGAGTTGCTTATTGCTGCATACTACAATTCTAAGGATTACGATATGGCGTATAATGCTATACGCAACTTCCCAAATCCTGATGGCAGCCTAAAGATGGCGTTGCAAAAAATTACCTACTTTAGGGGCTTGGAGGCTTTTGAGAATGGCGACTACGCTACTGCAAAGCAGTCGTTGATAGAGTCCCAGAATGTGGGTGTTAGTCCAAAATATAATGCACTGTGTGCCTTTTGGTTGGGTGAAACTGCCTATCAGCAGGGAGATATGAGTGGTGCTATAGAGCAGTATAATTACTATATCAAGCGCGCTCCGCGTAGTGCAGAGGAGTATAAAATGGCACTCTACAACCTCGGCTATGCTTATACAGCACAGGGTAATGCCGCTGCTGCACAAAAGGCTCTTGAGGGCTTTATTTGGCTCTACAAAGATAGAGATAGCTACAGGGCAGACGGGTATAATCGTCTTGCGGATGCCCACTTCTTGCAGCGCAACTATACTGAGGCTATTAAGAACTATGAAGGGTCAATGGCTATCGCTACCGAACAGAGCCACTATGCTACCTTCCGTCGTGCTATGTCATTGGGCTTATTGGGTAAGAAAAATCTCAAAATTGAGGCTCTGCGTAAAATAATAACATCCGAAAAGGGCGACTATGTAGATAATGCATCGTACGAACTTGGTCGTACCTATATCTCCTCAGGTAACTATCGCCAAAGTGCAAACGCGCTGGAGTGGTTGGTCGAAAAGTATCCAGAGTCGCCATTTGTCACAGCAGCATTGCTTGACTTAGGTCTGATATATTTCAACTTGGGCGATATAGAGAACTCTTTGGCGAGCTACGATAAGGTTATTTCGGCAGCACCTCAATCTCAAGCCGCAAAAGATGCTATGCAGTCTGTGCGCGAGATATATGTGGCTAAGGGCGATGTAGCCTCATATTTCGGCTATGCTGAGCGCACGGGTGTGGAGTGTGACTTGAGTGTTGTAACACGCGACTCGTTGACCTACCGAGCAGCCGAGAAGATATATCTGTCTGGAAAGACGGACCAGAGTATATCGCACTTCGAGAGCTACATAGACTCAAATCCTAAAGGATACTATGTTGATGATGCCCTCTTCTGTCTTGCTGATAGCTACCTAAAGTGTGACTCTTTAGATCGCGCTTTGGAGCGTATGAAGATGTTGTCCGATAGACCGAAAAATAGATACACCGTATCGGTGCTTCAGAAGTTGGGAGATGTAACCTTTGAGCACAAGATGTATCGAGAGTCCGCATCGGCATATCGCCGTCTGTATGATGTTGTGGATGATACTAAGGCGCGCCAAAAGGCGGCTCGAAGTTATGTTGAGGCAACTATCCTTGATGCCGAGGAGGAGCCTATTTTAGCTATGGCGGCAGATGTGGAGAGTCTGGTAGATGTGGAGAATAGCGTTGTTCGTAAGTCGCGCTTTAGTAAAGCTCAGGTACTTCAAAATCGTGGAGATGAGCTCTCTGCTCTTGAAATATTCCGAGAGTTGAGTAGTGACAAGAGCGATGCTGTAGGAGCTTACAGTGCATATAATGTCATAGTTCACCACTTCAATAGTGGCGACCATACAACTGCCGAGCAATTGGTATATGCACTTGCAGAGAGTAAAACACCTCATACATATCACTTGGGTCGTGCCTTTATCCTCTTGGGCGATATCTATGCCGCTAAGGGCGATACCTTCCAGGCGCGAGCTACATACCAAAGTATTATTGACGGCTATTCGCCAGCCGATGACGGTGTTGTTGATGAAGCTAAGGATAAAATGCAAAAACTGTTGTAAATGAAAAGAATACCACTTATAATAGCAGCCCTATTACTATCTGTTCAACTCTTTGGACAGGTTATTCGTCAGGTGGAGGTTACTAAGCAGTATGCTCCAAAACTGCCTCCGGCACGCAAACTCGATATTGCTACCAATAGGGTAGATACCGTCTCTATCCGTCCTGAAATAGATTATACTATACAGCCTAAATCATTTGCTTCGGTGCTGACTACCGATAAGTTTCGTCCGGCAACGGTCACATATTGGCAATACGATAAGCAATATCCATTCTATCTTAAGGCTGGTATTGGTGTACCTTTGACCAGCGAGGTTGATGCTTATGGTTCAACGCATAGGGCAAATGTGGGATATATCAGCGCCTATGTTAATCACCGAGGTAACTTTGCCGATATAAAGGTCAAAGATCCGTTTGATAGTGAAAAAATATATAAGAATAACTCTCAGAGTATGACCAATCGTGTCGGTGTAAACGGCGGTAAATATGTGGGTAGATATACATTTGATGGCGATATCTATTACGAGTCTGATATCTACCACCGTTACCCTATGGCAGATGTTGAGGCATCACAAAGTGAAGTAAACTTTGAGAATGTGGCTCTTGCTCTTAGCTTTGGCGACTCATTTGCCGACCTTAGTAAGTTGAACTTTTCAATCTATGGCTCTGCTGACTTTTATAATGATAAATCTATACAGCTGGTTGACCGTAAGTTGCAACAAATTAGCGCTACTGCCGGTGGTAAAATAGCTCGTCGTTTAGGAAGTAAGGCAGAGGGCTCTTTTAGTGCCGATTATAGCGGCTACTATGGACTTAAGGGATTAAATAGCTATGGCAACTCGATAATCTCGGCGGCTTTGTCGTTTGATTATCAGTTTGAGCAGATGCTCGATTTGAAGGTCGGTGTGAAGTATAGCTTCGATAAATTTAGGGGTGTGGATAATAGAAATAGACACCACTTCCTGCCATATCTTTACTTAGGCTTCAATCTTAAAAATAGAGGTAATTTCGTCCCATATTTTGAGTTGGATAGTAAGTTGGTCAATAACTCATATCAGCAACTGCAACGACTAAATCCATATATAATGATACCGGTCGAGGGTTACTCTATATTGCCAAATAGTGCCTACTATAATCTTCGTTTGGGTATCGCCGGACGCACCACAAGTTGTAAATTCGCCTATCGTATTTACGCCAATATAGCCTTTGTAACCGATGCACTGTATTGGTACAGTGTCGATAATGGGCTCTTTGAACCTCTCGCGGCACGCGAAAATGTATGGTCTGTTTCAGCATCGTTAGAGTATAAACCTATCAGCACTCTGTTACTTCGGGCGGAGGCAAGCGGTATGGCATATACAAACTTTACCGACAAGCAGAATGGTAAGCCGAGTTTCCAGGCAGAGCTTGCCGCACGCTATACCCACCGTAAATTTGCTATTGGAGCCTCTGCATCTCTTGTGGGAAGTACAAAGTGGTCTGTGGCTCATAGTGTAGAGGGCGAGCGTGAATGGCAGACTGTTAGCTATCCGGCTTATGTGGATGTAACGCTAAACTTTGATTGGTTTATCTCTAAGCAATGGACACTCTATGTTGAGGGTCGCAATTTAGCAAATGCTAATATATATCCGTGGGCATACTACCGCCAATATGGTATAGGTGCTGTTGTTGGTTTCAAAGTGCAATTCTAATGGTTAGAGAGAGGGTATACACACTTCCATTTATTTGGAGTAAAACTGTTTGGGCATTCACTCTGATATTTTTTGCCGGCTCGGTGATTTATATCGGTATGCTTGTCTATCTGATTTTCAACGGTACTACTGTAGCGGCTGTGGCAGGACTTGTTGTGGCATTGCCCGTACTTGTTGGTATTATGATATTTTGTGAGGGATACTCGCCACAGCGTCTTGAAATCTCTCAGTCTAAGATAACCGTTTTGCGTAGATATGATAGTATAACAATACCTCGCTCTATGGTAGTGTCCATAGTGCAGTTAGAGCCTAAAGATATGAAACGGGTATATACTGACGGTGGTTGCGCAGGATTGTTTGGCTACTTTGGAGGGTTTAGAAGTAAGCAGTTGGGACGCTTCAAGATGTATGCTACATCTATGAATAATCTGTATCTTATAACTTTGTCGGATAGCAAAAAATTTGTTATACAGTGCGAGGAACCAAAATTATTGCTATAAACTTTGCCTTTTTTGAATTGTTTTATACCTTTGTGCCATAAACCTGAATAAAATGAAATCGTTTTCTACCGTATCAGAGTTGCGAGAGGCACTGCTTCCTCTGCGTGATAAGACAATAGGCTTTGTGCCTACTATGGGTGCGTTGCATCAGGGACATATTTCTCTTGTTGAGCGAGCACGCCGTGAGTGCGATACTGTTGTGGTATCAGTGTTTGTAAATCCAACACAATTTAACGATAAGAATGACCTCAAAAACTATCCGCGTACTCCAGAAGCTGATGCCGCTATGTTGGAGACTGCGGGTGTAGACTATGTGCTCTTCCCAAGCGTTGAAGAGATATATCCAGAGCCGGATACACGACAGTTTGACTTCGGTATGGTCGACAAGGTTATGGAGGGAGCTACCCGCCCAGGTCACTTTAATGGTGTTGCTCAGGTTGTGAGTCGCTTGTTTGATATCGTTCAGCCGAATAAGGCTTATTTTGGCGAGAAAGATTTTCAGCAGATTGCTGTTATTCGCGCTATGGTTGCTCAAGAGGGCTTTGAACTTGAGATTATCGACTGTCCTATAATTAGAGATGTAGACGGTCTTGCACTCTCATCGCGTAATACACTCCTTACGGCTCAGCATAGAGCGGCTGCTCCACATATCTACCGCACACTGAGTGCCGCAGTTTCAAATGTTGGCAATATGTCGCCGTCAGCCCTTACAGAGTGGGTTGTGGCGGAAGTAGAGAAGAACCCGCTGCTTAAGGTTATATATTTTCAGGCTGTGGATGCTCTGTCATTGCAGCAGGTTGAGAATTGGGAGGACTCGCCGCGCATTCAAGGCTGTATAGCTGTCCAGGCGGGTGATATTCGTCTTATAGATAATATTAAACTTAAATAACGCAAAATGGTAATTGAAGTACTTAAGTCTAAAATCCACCGAGTAACAGTCACTCAGGCTAATGTGGATTATGTCGGCAGTATAACAATAGATAGCCAACTTATGGAGGCTGCCAATATCATCAGGGGCGAGAAGGTACAGGTGGTTAATGTAACCAATGGCGAGCGCCTTGAAACCTATGCTATCCCTGGTCAGGCTGGTAGTGGTGTAGTCTGCTTAAATGGCGCCGCTGCTCATAAGGCTTCTGTGGGCGATGTTGTGATAATTATATCATACGCAGCTCTCGATTTTGAGGAGGCAAAGAGTTTTCAACCATGGGTCATATTTCCAGAGACGGCAACAAATAAACTCGTAAAGTAATAATGAATTTTTTACTCTCTCTGCTTGCCGTTTTGTTTGTCATTATCGGCATCGTTGGTTGTATAGTTCCTATACTTCCAGGTGTAGTGTTGGCGTATGGCGGTTTGGTATGTAGTTACTTCTGCTCTTTTTCACAAATAAGTACTACGGCTGTGTGGGTTTATTTGGCTCTTACTGTGGTTGTCTCTATTATAGACTACATCCTGCCAGCTTACCTTACAAAACTCTCTGGTGGCTCTAAGGCAGGTCAGAGAGGTGCTACGGCGGGTCTTATAGTGGGTATGCTTATGGGTAATATCCTTATAGCTATCATTGGTCCGTTTATCGGTGCAGTAGTGGGCGAGATAATAAATGATAGCTCAAATAGGGCAAAGGCTTTTAAGGTCGGTTTTGGCTCCTTCTTGTCGTTTCTTGTTGGGACAGGACTTAAGTTGATTTTGTGCGTGGCTATGTTTATAGCGGTCTTTAAGGATATCTATCCAGTAGTCAAAGATTGGGTTGTAAATCTATTCTAATTTTTTTCAATATGAGACATATAAAATTTTTGTTGGTGGCGGTGGCTCTTTGCGTGCTGTCATCTTGTTCGGAGTATAGCTACGAAAAGGTCGCCTCTGATCCACTTAATGCGCGTATCTATACTTTAGATAATGGATTGAAGGTCTATCTGTCTGTCAATAAGGAGCAGCCGCGTATACAATCTATTATATCTGTACGCGTAGGTGCTAAAAATGACCCAGAGCAGACAACCGGTTTGGCTCACTATTTTGAGCATTTGATGTTTAAGGGTACAGATAAGTTCGGTACAAGCAATTATAAGGCAGAAAAGCCTTTGTTGGATGAAATAGAGCGCCTCTTTGAACTCTATCGTACCACCGAGTCTGAGCACGAGCGTAAAGCTATATATGCAAAAATAGATGAAATCTCTCAGCAGGCTTCGCAGTACGCTATTCCAAATGAGTACGATAAACTTATTCAGAGTATTGGCGGTGATGGTTGTAATGCCTGGACTTCGTATGACGAGACAAGCTATATGTCAGAAATTCCGTCCAATCAAGTGGAAAGTTGGGCTAAAATCGAGTCTGAACGCTTTAAGAATGCTGTTATTCGTGGTTTCCATACAGAGCTTGAGACTGTCTATGAGGAGTATAATATGAGCCTTACACGCGACAATAATAAGGTTATCGAGAAGTTTCTTGCCCTAATGATGCCTAACCACCCTTATGGTCAGCATACTGTTATTGGTAAGCAGGAGCATCTTAAGAACCCTTCTATTACCAATATCAAGAACTATTATGCTACATACTATGTGCCAAATAATATGGCAATATGCTTATCAGGCGATTTTGACCCCGATGAGGTTATCAAGGTAATAGATACCTATTTCGGCGATATGACGCCAAATAACGAGCTGCCAGAGGGCATTGAGGGTGCTATTACCCCTGTCACAGAGGTTCGTCGTGCAGAGGTGTGGGGTTTGGAGAGTGAGATGCTCTTTGCCGGCTGGCTTACGGGTTCTGCAACAAGTGATGATGCACTTATGCTTGATATTGTGCCGGAGATATTGAGTAACGCTTTTTGTGGTATTATGGACCAAAATCTTATGCAGACGCAAAAGGTGCTCTATGCCGGAGCCTCTGGAGACCAACTCTCTGATGCAGGCTTTATGATGCTTGTCGGTCAGCCAAAGGAGGGGCAGACACTTGAGCAGGTGGAGGCTATGTTGCTTGAGCAAGTTGATATCTTGCGTCGTGGCGAGTGGGATGAGTCTATTTTGAGTGCAATTATAGCCAACTATAAGCGAGACCTTATGACCTCCTATGAGGATAACTTCAGCCGCGCCTATGCTATGGCTCTCTCTTTTGTTAATGGCAATAGTTGGGCGGATACGGTATCAAAGATGGAGCGAGTATCAAAGATTACCAAGCAAGATATCATCGCTTGGGCAAATGAGAACTTGAAAAATGAGGCGCTTGTTACCGTCTATAAACGCCAAGGCGAGGATAAGAACCAGAAGAAGATAAATAAGCCTCACATTACACCTATAGCAACCAATAGAGATAGCCAATCTGATTTCCTTAAGACTATCGCCTCTGTTGAGGTGGAGCCTATTGCTCCGCGCTTTACCGATTATGAGCGCGATATGGATATTGTAGAGATGAATGGTAATATCGAGGTGCTCTATAAACAAAATGAGCTTAATGACCGTTTTGAGCTTGTTTATCTCTATGACTTTGGTACTGAGTCTGACCCAGCTCTTGCTTTTGTGGGTAACTATATGTCACTTCTTGGTACACATAGCAAGAGTCTTGCGCAGTTGCAGCAGGAACTCTATAATATCGCTTGTGACTTCTCGCTATCTGCATCCAATACAAACCTTTATGTCAATATTAGTGGTATTTCGGAGAATATGCCTGCCGCTATAGCTTTGGCAGAAGAGTACCTTGCTGATGTAAAGGGCGATGAGGCAGTGCTTGCTGAGATTAAGCGTGATATTCTTAAGGAGCGTGCCAATCGTAAGGCTAACCAGCGTGCAAATTACTCGGCTCTACAAAATTATGCAATCTATGGCGGCGACTATATTGCGCGGACTAAGTTGACAAATGAGCAACTGGAGGCTCTTACCTCTGATGAACTTATTGAGCGTATCCATAACTTGAAGAATTATCAACATCGTATACTTTACTACGGACCTAAGGGTAGTCGAGAGCTCCTTAAATTGCTTAATAAGCACCATACAGTGGCGGCAAATCCTATTCCGGTGGAGTATAAGAGTACCCCGACTCTTCCTGTTGCAGAGCCAAAGGTTATCTTTGCACAGTACGATGCAAAGCAGATTTACTATATGCAATATACCTGCGGAAATGATATGTTCGATGTTACTCTTGACCCTGTTGTTCGCCTCTACAACGATTACTTTAGTGGCGGTATGAATGCTATTGTGTTCCAGGAGATGCGTGAGGCGCGTGGTTTAGCATACTCCTCATACGCATATTTGGGTCAGGGTGCTACTTGTGCCGAACCTTACTACTTCTATGCTTTTATCGCTACTCAAAACGATAAGATGCAGCAGGCTGTAGAGGCTTTTGATGAAATTATCGAAAATATGCCTCAGTCTGAGAAGGCGTTTGAACTAACGAAGCAGGGTTTGATTACCGGTATGGCAACAGGTCGTACCACAAAGATGGATGTTTTGTGGAAGTATATTGGCGATATGCGTTTTGGTATTACCGATTTTAACCGAACCGAGAGGGTATATAACGCTATTCAAACAATGACTTTGGATGATGTTGTAGCTTTCCAAAAGAGCCATATTAAAGACCGTAACTATGTATATTGCATCCTCGGCGATAAGAACGATGTGGATATGAACTATCTCAAGAGCTTGGGTAAGGTTGAATTCGTTACTCAGGAGCAGATTTTTGGATATTAATATTGCCTCGATAATGAAATTTGGGCGCAGAACTAACCACTCTGCGCCTAAATTTTTTTACCTGTAACTCTCGCCATTCAGTTCGGCAAAGGTTGTTTCATCTTTGTATCGCTCTTCATATTCGGCGCGTATGTTCATACCGTCAATTGTGCCTATATAGCGTATCATATAGCCATTTAACTGCTCCGTTGATGGCTGTAAACCATCCATAATAAACTCGCCATAGCGGTAGTATCTCAACTTTAGTGTCGTCTGTGCATATTGGCTGCCGGCAGCTTGATAGTCTGTATTTGTGAGAGTGATGGTCAAATTCTCATTGTCAAAACTCCATAATAGGGTAGTGTAGAGAAATGGATATGGAATGTTATTATATGGCGCCGGAGCATATAGATAACATTGTCGACAGGTGCCATCTGCGTAAAATACTAAGTCAAGGAACTGACTGCCTTTGCCTGGGGCAATGTTGATAAAACCGTTGAACGAAGTGTTCCATACATCCCCATTGCGGTATGTTATCCAGTTGTCTAAATCCCATACGCCCTGCTCAATATCCGAAATAAACTCTTTTAATTGTTCCGATGTCGCCGGATACTCGTTTATAAGCCTCTCAACTCGCTTAATCTGGTTGCGCGGAGTCCAATCGTCATTGTCGTTACAACTTACCGCTAATAATGCCGCAGCAAAAAAAAGTGGAAATAAAAATCGTCTCATAACTGTTTGTTTTTTGTTACAAGACGATTAATGCAAATTTGTTACCACAACTAAAATGTATTCAATCTTTAGGTGTGTACGAATTAATATATCCTAAACAATGCATTTAAAGCGCGGTTTGAATTAGTCGTAAATACAATTTCTAATGAGCAATTATAACTCGGTAATATGCTGGGACAACATTTAATGAAGTTAAGATTATTATCTGCACATATTAGTTTCATAGGCTGTTTTTCGACTTCGTTCATTTTGATCTCTATTAAATTGATAACATCGCCACTAAATAACTGATAATCTTTAGAGATTGATCGAAATCACAATCAGGACTCGGTGCTGCATATGGAATATCTCCAATACCTGTTACTCTGTTAAATATAGATTTTCATCAAAATGTCGCTTTTCATACATGGTGCGTTCATCACTTGTGCCTATATAACCATAAAGTTTGTAAGAGTATCCATCATCAGACGAATCGGGAAGCGTTCCGGATAGTGTGAAGTTGTTATTGCTGTATTTGGTAATTGTTAATGTTCCTGTTGGCTGCTTTAGTCCATCCACCTTGCAATTCAATGTTATGGTATTGTTATCCTTGTTAATCGACCAATAGAATGTTGTGTACAAATAAGGCTGTTCTTGATTGTTTATATTGCAGTAACAATTTTTACAAGTTCCATCATTGTAAAAAATCAGTGGATTTGCACCAAATCGTGTATTTGGAGATCCAGCTACAGACTCCTTGGAGCAATAACTAAATGCACCATCTTTATAAACATCGTAGTGGTCTATTAAAACAATTCCGTTTAGAGCATCTTCAATAAACTTTTCGCTATCAACCTCCATCTTTGAACACGAAGATAGAGTACATAAAACGCTAATTAAAAAAAAGTAATTGTTTCATATATGTTCCAATATTTATTACTCCATTACAGTACCATTCTCAAGAACGTATTGATAATCAGCCTCTGTAAATGTATATTCATATTGTTTGTGACTTAGTCCTATATTAGGATTAGGCAATAGTTGGTATGCAGACTCGTCAAGGTAATGGTGCTTGTTAATATTCATATAGACAAGATTGTCAAATCGAATTTGTGTTATTCCATATATATTCCAAAGATCTGCAATGGAAAGAGCAGCATCATAACGCAGAGAAAGATACTGATGATATAAATCTGCAAATTCTCCTGCTTCTAATTCATATATGGTTTCACTGCGTTTATTTTCTAAGGAAATAGTGTGTTCACTGTTATTTTTCAATATTACCCTAATTGAAGAGTCGACTCTTGGATCATCCACATCTTCAGGTTTGCAGGAAGTTGCTATAGCACAAAATATAGCAAGAATAAATAGATTTCTAATTTTCATAGCTTTGTGTGTTTTAATAGTTATCATAGTATTCAAATAGTGTATTTAGATCCTCTATATCGAAAGAAGATGTTGCAGAAATGCTATTCTGATGTGATGATAAATAACTTTTAACTTCATCAAAATTGCCTGAAGTCAATACGGCATTGCGTAACATAGCCATATTTCTTAAGTATAGATTATCATTTGGGAAGTGACCTTCATTATACTCTCCATCTTCTTCTAAAACTTTTTGATTGTAATTATCTATAACATCTATAAAAATAGGAGGGTATTCATAGCGTGTATCTTCGTGATAATGTTTGCTCCATAGCTGACGATTAAAATCGCAGTCAGGGATTAATAGATAACTTTCATTTGTATAGATATTTAGGTGGTAAGGTATACAATTTAATTCACTATACTCTAAGTTTGTTAAATACACTTCAGCACAAATTGCCCATGCCTCTTTGTAGCGTGTAGTTAGAGTGGAATACAAATCGGAATGGTAGCTATGTGTCGCATGTCCGGCAAGTTCATGATATAATGTAGATAGGACCATTGATGGGAGATAATAAGAGCCATTTGGGTGTTTACCGTATATCCTTATTTGTGGAGCAAGCCCAAAACTAAACCACCAATGATCGTAATAAGCGCCAGCGACACTACCAGCGTTATGATGATAAGCAATTTTTATCTTTTTATTAAGACCTGGTTTATATAAGTCGCCAATATTCCCATAATAAATGCGATATGCGGCTCTATGTATAGTAGCATATCTTAAAGACTTGCTATTACCATCACCAATATATAAATTCCAAGCTCCTCGTTGCTTTGGACCGTTGTAATATGCCTGTCCTATATTTCCTTCTCTAATATCCCAATATGCGCGCTCCCATATAATTGAGTAGTTAGCAGGGCGTTTGAATGAGCCATCGCATGTAAAGTAACCATCTGCATCGGTAAAACCTGTATGGGTTGTAAACCAACGGCGAGCTCTTACCTTTGCGCCAACAATAGGCACAGGACCATTTACGATATCATCATAAGCAGTAATTCTACCATTAGGGATATAATCGGTATTTGCAAATTGCTGTATGGCATTTTCATGTCCGCAAAGTATCATAGACTTGTTTACCAACAGATTGATGATTTCTGCTGTAGTAACTTCATCTTCCAAAGTGTTAGTGTTAGCAATGCTGCCTGGATCTATTGGCGATGGATCAGGCTCAGGCATAGGAATAGGACCATCAATAATAGTTGTGTCTATAACAGGTGGTAACAATGGTTCGATAACTCCGCCACCCCAGCCTGGATTGGAATTGTTATTATCCTCAAAGAAATCTTCAGACTCTTCAGGTATAAAAAGGTTGCACAATATGGTATATGAAATTGAACTATTGGCGTATGCTTTGTCCCAATGAGCTTTTGGTATAGATGCATATTGATATGTTGGCAGTGAGTCTACAATAGTAGGGTCGTGATAGTATGTGCCACTAATTACCTCTCTGTCCAAAGGGTATTCGTAAAAACTTATGGTTGTATCTTGCAGCAAGGTATACAACTCGTCATCATTTTGCGGTTCAAAACGAACATAATAATGCGAGGTTGTTAGCTCAGGAATAACTAAATCGGAGTTGCTTGCCAAAAGTGCTGTTCTTGCCTGCTGCATAGCTGTTAATGCATATGGATTTGTCAATGGCTCTCCGAGTACCATAAGTCCCTCTTCTGCATCTGTTACTGTTGTGCGGGTCGGCTCAGGTAGGTAATCTCTCTGCTCCTGTATAGGGGAATATTCGTACTCTTTCGTGCAAGATACGCATAATATCCCCAAAATGCAAATCAATGTAAAAAATCGTTTCATAATACATATAGTTTTTATAAGTGTGTAATAGTTGGACTATATATGTATTATAGTGTAAATTCTCCGTAGTATGTACCGTCGGTTTGTGTTTAGATAGTGACTACATATTCTCCGTTCTCTGCCGGAATAGCTATCGAAACTAAGCCGTCACAGCTATCTGCCGATTCGTACCACATATTGCCCGTAGAGGTATTGATAACAGTCACATAAACAGCCCCTAAATCAGCCGCAAAAATCAACTCCACCGCACCATTTGCATACATACCACTAATTGGCACAAGAGCGCGGGGATTGAGTTCGCCTGTGTCCGGGATAGGAGGTTTAATCGGCATAGGAATTGGTTCCGGTAATGGTTCCGGTTTTGGTTTATCATCTTCTGCATAAGCAGGGATAGAAATGTTTGCAAAAAATGTCGCAACAAGTAAAAATAAGTACTTTTTCGTAAGCGCAGTATGTTATGAATTACACTTACAAAATTATATAAAAAATCGAATAATAGCAAAAAAAAGCTTATAAAAATCTATCATAGGTGTTTTAGAAAGAATTCTTTCTTGCTCGAAGAGCTATTTTTGACCTTTCTTCTTAGGCGAGAAGAACGGTTGTATAATGCATCCTTACTGCAACTTAACAGTACGCATATTGATTGATAAAAAAACATCATAGATGAGTCTATTTCGGTTTTAGACAAATTCCAACCATTGTTTATCAATTGTTTAGCCTCTTTAGTTTTGCCATTGCAATGTAGAACATGGGCAGCTGCGCCAATAAATAAAGTATTATTACAATAGTCGGAGTTAGGCAGCTGTTGGATAATCTGGTAGGCTTCGTTGTACTGTTTATTGCTGTCATAAAGTACTATAAGGATATAGTTGCACATAGTCACTAATTGGCTAAAGTCGTGTTTATTGGCCAATATAATAGCATCTTTTACAACAGATATGCCTCTCTCTATTTGACCGATAGTGTGACATAATATGCCTATCCTGTAGAGTTGAAAAGCCTGATGATGTTTAAGATTTGCAGCTTTATAGTAATTATATGATTTTTCAAACATCTCTAATGCGGTATTGTATCGATTGTATTGTTCATACATCATTCCCAGCCGCGAGTAGAGCAGACCTTTGAGGTAGTTATTATCGACAGTATCGGTATATTGGGCGGCATCGAGGAATGAGAGGGTGGCGGGGAGGTATTGTTTTGCATTTTCCTGCACGCGACCTAAGTAGTAGTAGGCTTTCATTCGTTGTTCCGGGCTGCCTTTGTAGTCGAAGTATCTGGCGGAGGAGCGGATAAGCGAGTCGGCTGCCACATCGATACGATTTTTATCTAACGCAATAGAGTATATCAGCCCATATTGTGCGCGGTGTTTAGGGTTAAGAAGGGCATATTTTTTTATAGAGCGCATAGTGGTCAATGCCGAGTCTGGGGCTGAGGTTAGCTGTCGCTCGGCATAGGTTAGTATCTGCTCTATATTAAAGAGTTGACGACTGCACAAGAGGGTGCAAAAAAGTACCAAAAAGAGTCTTGGTATACGCTTTGTGGTAAAAATATGTTGTAAAGATAGTGAAAAAGAACTTATGAAGATGTAAACTGATAAAAAATTTGTATCTTTACATCAAATTACACTGATAGTGCTATGAAAAAATTGTTTTTTATATTTTTCTCTCTTTTCTGCCTCTCGGTGTCGGCTCAGGAGGTAGTGCCTGCTTTGCAGCCTCAAGTGGCGGACTCGTTGACTACAGTAACGCGCGCCATATCGGTGCCCAAGACGGAGTGGCTCTCGCCATTTAGTCGCGTTGTGGTGGACGGACCGGTAAATATTACCTTCAAGCAGGTGGCGACGGATGAGGAATTAAAGATTGTCTACGACACCAAAGGTAACATTACCTCTCGTTTTCGCACGGGTGTAGACAAAAACGGTGTTTTGCAGATTGTGGAGCGAGCGGATAGCAAGCAGACAGTTTTGCCTACGGAGGTTACGGTGTGGTACAGAAATTTGGATAACATATCCATAACCCATGCATCGGCAAATTTTGAGGATGTTATAAAGTCTAAGTTACTTGATATAGCCGTCAAGGGCGGTGCTAATGTGACGATAAATATCGACGCTATGGATGCGTTGGTAGAGTGTACGGGTAAAAGCCGATTAAAGATAGGCGGTCAGTCGCGCTATTTCAAACTCAATATATCGACCGCCAAGATTGAGGGTTTGGCTCTCAAAACGGTAGCTTCTAATATTGATGCCTCGCACAATGCGGAGGTAAAGCTCTCTGTCTCAGAGCGCCTTGAGGTCGTTACCTCCACTGCTGCAAAGATGTACTATAGGGGTCGACCGGCAATAATAAGGAACAAAAACTCGCTCTTTGGTGGCGAAATTTTGGCTGTAGAGTAGTATGAAGAGCTTTTTGTCGGAGGTTGCTGAACAGCTGTATGGTAAGTATGGCAACAGCTTATCGGATGTCAATATACTCTTTCCCTCACAGCGTGCCCGCTTATTTTTTTCGGAGGCTCTTGTGGATATTGCCCAAAGACCTATTTGGGCACCTCGCTATACGACTATTGATGAGCTTATGGGGCAGATATCCAACCTGCGTTCGGCAGATCGGCTACGCCTAATATCGGAGTTGTATGGCGTATATTCGAAGTATCATCAGGAGGATTTCGACCGTTTTTATCATTGGGGCGAGATGCTTGTTGCTGACTTTGATATGATTGACAAATATTGTGTCAATGCTCAGTTGCTCTTTACCAATATTGCTGATCTTAAGCAGATTGATGCCGATATAGACTATCTGCAAGAACTTACTCCCGACCAGAAGCAGTGCCTAAATCAGTTTTGGAATATCCTTAACACCCAGCGCTCACTTTCGGAGCATAAGGAGCAGTTTTTGAAGATATGGCGCTCGTTGCACAACATCTATAGTGAGTATAAGGAGCGCCTTCGCTCTTTGGGTATCGGTTATACAGGAATGATTTACCGTGATGCTGCCGAGCGTATCAAGTGCGCCGACACACTCTTGCTTCCGGAACAAAACTATGTTATTGCCGGCTTTAATGCACTTAGTGGTTGCGAAAAGGTGCTCTTTGACTACCTTAAAACGGCTCATAATGCAGACTTTTTTTGGGACTACAGCGACTATTACCTCAGCCCTGAGCAGGAGGCGGGTCGCTTTATTCGCGAAAATATATCCCGCTATCCCTCTGCTTTGCCGATATCGCATCAAGATTTAAGGTCGAATATCTCCACATTAACCGTTGCCTCTACAACAACCTCTGTGGCGCAGTGTAAATATGTGGTCGAAATTCTTAAACAAATTGCCGGTGTGGACAAAAATGGTCATATTGGGCATTTGGAACGCGATACGGCGATTGTGCTTACTGATGAGGGGTTGTTGTTGCCTTTGCTCTATTCGTTGCCAAAAGAGCTTAAAAATGGCTCTAAAAGTGAAAGCGTTGGCGTTAATGTAACTATGGGTTACTCTGTGCGCCAAAGTGTAGCGTACTCTTTTGTGGAGCGCCTGCTGGAACTTCAAAATCACGCTCGACATAGTGAACAGGGAGATACATTCTATTATGCAGATGTAGATGGTATATTGACTCACCCATATTTACAACATAGCGACACAAAGGTTATAACTGAGTTGCGTACGCAGATAGTTAAGGAGCATATATACAATGTTCCCGCCTCGATGCTCGCCGAGTTACCATTTGCGAAGGATATATTTGTTCACACCTCCACAGCTGAACAGCTTATGGAGTATGTTGATGATGTCCTCTGTATGGTTGTGCAGAGTATAGGTGCTGCGGATGTGTTGCAGACAGAATTTTTACTGCATATCCGCCAGAGTCTGCTACAGCTTAAAAATATGGTCGACAACTGCCAGATAGAACTTACTCAGGGGCTTTGTCGCTCGCTTATTCGTCGTCACCTTCAGACTGTCAGGGTGCCGTTTGAGGGCGAACCTTTGGAGGGTCTGCAAATAATGGGTATTCTTGAGACCCGTAATCTCGATTTTAAGAATGTGATAGTCCTCTCTATGAGTGACAACAACTTCCCCGGTAATCGCATTACCGACTCCTCATTTATCCCGTATAATCTCCGTTTTGCCTACGGTTTGCCGACAAAAGAGCATCATGAGGGTGTCTATGCCTATTACTTCTATCGCCTTATTGAACGGGCGGAAAATGTATGGTTGCTCTACTCCTCACTCGCTGATGAAAAGGGCTCTGGCGAACCAAGTAGATATATCCGTCAGTTAGAATTTGAGTCGGGGCTAAAAATTAACTTCCAGAAGGTGGGTGTAGAGATAAATGTTAAACACTCGGAGGAGTTCTCTGTGGCTAAAGATGAGCGTGCGTTTGTCCTTTTAGACCGCTATACTACCGGCGAGGTGGCGCTCTCGCCAACGGCGTTATCGACTTATGTTAAGTGCCCGATGAAGTTTTTCTACAAGTATATCGCCAATATAAAGGAGGAGGATAAATTGGAGGAGAACCTTGATGATAGGGGTTTTGGTAATATCTTCCACAGTGCAGCGGAATTTTTGTATACAGATATTATCGGCAATGCAGCGCCAAAAGATGCTTTGGAGCGTATTTCGGATAACGATATTGTGGAGAGTGTAGATAGGGCTATAAGTCATATATGCTACAACAAAAAGCCGCTGACAGACTCGATGTTAAAGGGCGAAATAGGTATTGTGCGTCAGATTATAATCAAGTATCTCAAGGAGCATTTGCTCAGGTATGATATTGCCCATTCGAACTTCTCGGTTATGGCATTGGAGCAGGATTTTGACTGCACCTTCGACTTTGAGTCAGCTGGTATTAAGCGTAAGGTATTGCTTAAGGGTCGTGCCGATAGGGTTGATAGTCTCAATAATGGTATTGTCCGTATTATAGACTACAAGACAGGAGGGGAACATTTGGTCTATAAGGATTTTGATAAGCTTTTTAATGGTTCGGATGCCGATAGGGTAAGCAATACTATCAATACGCTGATGTATGCAATGATTGCCACTCGAAAATTCGGCAGACAGATACAGCCGGCGCTATACTATTTGCGTAATATGCATAACTATGACTATTCGCCACTGCTCTATAGAACCGAGGGGCGTGTGCCGAATAAACAGACAATATATATAGAGAAATATAGCGATATTGCTGAGGAGTTTGAAGCGCAAATAAGAGCTACACTCGCCTCGATGTATGACCCGCAAGTGCCATTTAGCCAGGCTAAAGACTCACACGCCTGTATCTACTGCGAGTATAAGCCTATATGCGCTCGAAAGGTCCGTAAGGTGGATTAGAAGAGCTTTTTTTTCGATGTTGTGACTACAAAATCTTTGAGATAATAAGGCTCGAAATATGCCACATCCACAAAGTCGGAGTTGGTATATTTTGCCTCTGCAATAGCTGCCATACCTCGTACCGATGGAGTTATCTCTATCAATTTGGCACCAATAATCTCTGCACATTTAGCCGCACCACTACCGAAGATGACAAAGTCGGAACAACGCTGTCGGTGCCCCATAAAACTTTGCTGGGTAACCACCTCGGCAGTGACATCGGTTAGTGGGTTGGCTTTGTGGTCGAATATTTGGGTATATACCTCCATGCGGCGGGCATCAATCATAGGACAGAGTAGGGTCGTATCCCACTGCTCGATATCGATAATTCCCGCATCAAAGTCCTCTATTGCTACAGCCGTCAGCGCGGCAAGAGAGGAAACGGCAATCAGCGGCTTGCCTAAACCGTAACAAAGACCTTTGGCAAAAGAGACTCCAATTCTTAGACCTGTATATGACCCTGGACCTTCGCCTACGGCAATAGCATCTAACTGTTCCGGAGAGATGTCATTTTCAGTCAGTAGCTCATCAACAAAGACGGCAACCTTTTTTGCGTGGTCACGACCAGAGTCGCTTTCGCGTAGAGATATCAGTTCGCCATTATTTACAAGACCTACAGAGCAGATATCTGTTCCTGTCTCAATACAAAGTATCAGTGCCATATCCAAATTATTTATAACGCTTCATAGCCTGGTCCATCTCGCGCTTAGCATCATTTGCCTTGATATACTCGCGCTTATCGTAGCTCTTACGACCGCGAGCAAGACCTATGACAATTTTTGCAAGTCCCCTATCATTGAGAAAAAGACGCAGACCGACAATAGTCAAACCCTTATCTTGTGAGGCACGCGACAACTTTGCTAACTCTTTGGCTGTGAGTAGTAATTTGCGGTCGCGCTTGGGGACATGGTTATTACAGGTGCCCCAACTATACTCAGAGATGTTTACGCCGCGTATCCAAAGCTCACCATCCGAGAAGTAACAATAGCTGTCAACCATAGAGACCTTACCCATGCGGATGGATTTAATCTCTGTGCCGACAAGTACCACTCCGGCGGTATACTCTTCGAGTATCTCGTAGTCAAAGGTAGCACGCTTGTTGCGTATGTTTATATTTTTGTAGTCTGACATATCTATTCTCTTCTATCTTAATACCTTTTGCAGGGCTATACGCTTAGCGCCTGAAAGTAGGGTGATATTGCCACAATATAGATACCCCAATCGACCGAGTAGTCTCTGCATAATGAGGTTATCTTTGTGTGTATCCACCCTTATGTTGCCCACTCCATTTTGATGACACAACTGCTCGGTATAGTCAAATAAATGGGTTGCCAACCCTTGATTTCTTGCGTCACTTCTTACGGCTAATCTATGTATTACTGCATACCTATTGTCGTTGAGCCAAGAGCCCTCAATATGGTTGTATGTAACCTCGCCGGCAAAACTGATAGCAGCCGTAGCAACTATTACACCGTTGTGGATGAGTATGTAGCTCTCGCCACGCTCAATATCCTTGCGTATAATGTCGATAGTAGGGTAGCCGTCTTGCCATTGGTCAACACCACAGTCATGTAAAAGCCTCTGTGCATCGACAATACACTCCATTATCGCCCCTAAGTGACTTAACTCTGCCTTGCGTATCATTAGTCGCCTATGCGTTGACGAACAACCTCAAAGAGCATAATAGCTGCCGCCGCAGCAACATTGAGTGACTCAATGGCACCAATCATCGGTATTGCTAACTGTTCGTCACAGAGCTTGAGAACCTCTTTGGAGATACCTTTCTCCTCAGAACCCATGACGATTACCGTCGGCTTCCGTAGGTCTGCATCGTACATCAACTTACGGCTGTGCTCTGTGGCTGCAACCACCTGGAAACCATCTGCCTGCAATGCTTTGAGAGTATTGCGAACTGAACCTACACGAGATACCGGTATACGAGTAAGAGCACCGGCACTTGACTTCATAGCCTCAGCATTTACCGGAGCAGAACTCTTTAGCGAGGTAATAATGCCGTGCGCACCAGCACACTCAGCACTGCGAGCTATGCCACCAAAATTGCGTACATCCGTTACGCCGTCAAAGAGTACTATCAGCGGTGTTTCATCCTCTGGCACACGGTCAAGAATATCCTGAACTTCAACATACTCAATTTCGGCAATCTGAGCTACCACGCCCTGATGACTGCCTCGCACAAGACGGTTGAGTTTCTCTACAGGCACCTCTTGCACGCGCAGGCGATGACGGAAACAGAGATCACGCAAATCTGCCATAAGTTGACCCTCGGCGCCTCTGCGGATAAAAATCTTCTCAATCTGTTTTCCTGACTCTATCGCCTCAACCACCGGGCGAATACCAAAAACAATGTTACTCTTGCTCATACTCGGTATCTAATATACATATATCGCACAAAGGTAGCAAAAATTACCAAAAGTACAAAATGGAGGCTGTAGCGACTTTTGGACTACTTAAGTAAGTATTTAGACTTAGGGTTTGCAACCATTGCTATTTCAGTTGCTGTTTTACAAAGCACTCCTGACAACGGTTATTGAAACAATATTGGGTAACAATTTGTATAATAGCTTGGCTCTCGAAGGCATTTTTAGGATGTATACCCTGCATTTGCCAACTGCGGATATATCGATTATTTTCTGCTGGTATACTCTCCAGCAATTCAAAAGCCACTTTGCGGAGATGCTCCTTGCCGATAAAGAATGAGTATGCGAATTGTAAAGGTACAACGAGATTTATACCCAGCAGTAGTGATTTCTCTCGACCTAATCGTTTAGGTATACTCAGGTTGTTGCGGGTGGTAAAGAAGTGAGAGTGCCAATACTCTGACGCCTCGACGCTAAAAAGCTCGACAATATCGTTAATAGACCTACATTCGAGTATCTGGTCAATTATAAACTGCTTTTTGTGCAGTAACATAGCTACCTGCGCCAATCGTAATATTGGATGGTTAATAGGTCGTATCTGAGATAGCTTCCATGCACTTCGTGGGAGTGGTGTTAGCTGATATTTGTTTGACAGATGTTGCCACTCGGCTCTCAGTTTGGCTATATAATCATCCTGAGGACATAATTCTAAAAGACCTGAACCACCAATAAGCAGAGCCTCTATGGAGGTTAAAGATGTGATTTCGCGCAGAATACATCTGAAAGGGACAGCGTCGCTAAGTTGGAGATATACATCTTTATTTTCGCTGGCATCCATAGTGCGCAGTATCATCGTATAGGCGGTTTGATACCACTCCCTCTTATGTTGGTCGTATACGCCCTGAATAAACCTGTATTTGCGCATCAAGCGCTCGCCACCAGCCCCATTGAGTATCATATTACACTGAGTTGGCGATAAATTTTTAAGAGCGTATTTACAGGCGTATTTCATCGTTAAGGTGTATTGTACTACAACAGATTGAGCTCCAATAGAGCCTCTTCGCTCATCATACTTTTGTCCCAAATAGGGTCAAATACCAATATAACACTAACCTTATTTACCCCCTTAACCTTAGCAACCTGTGTATTGACATCTTCCACCAACATATCTGCCATAGGGCAGTTTGGGGCGGTAAGAGTCATCTGTATAGTTACCTCGCCTGAGGGATTGTAATCAATATCGTATATAAGACCCAGGTCGTAGATATTGACGGGTATTTCTGGGTCGTATATATTCTTGAGAGTCAGGACTATATCCTTTTCTATCTCTAAAATCTCTTCAGGAGTCATATTATTTTGTCTTTGTTGAGAATGCGAGCGCAAAGAGTTTCATCTGCTTTATGGTGGCAATAACACCATTACCTCGTGTTGGCGATAGATTTTCTTTAAGTCCTATAGCCTCCATAAAGTATAGGTCGAGGTCTATAATCTCCTGAGGGGTTCTGCCCTCCATGGCGCGTATCAGCAGTGCCAATATACCCTTTACTATGATGGCATCACTATCGGCGGAGTAGTATACTTTACCCTCCTCTAATCGAGCATCAACCCATACTCTGGATTGACAGCCCTCAATAATATATTGTTCAGTTTTATGAGAGGGGTCTATTACGGGTAGTGAGTCGCTCAAGGAGATAAGATAGTCATATTTATCCAACCAATCGTCAAACATCGAGAACTCCTCAATGATTAGCTCTTGTACTTTGTCGCTCATAATATTATTATCTGTGTTTAAGTTCATAAATCATCTCGCCGTCGGCGCAATCGGGTCTTGTAACACCTAATATTGCTGCTGTTGATACAGCTATAGCCGAGCTGCTAACCTTACGCTCAATTTTTCCGCTCTCTATGCCTGCGCCGTAGAAAATTAGCGGTATATGGCGGTCGTGGTTGTATGGCGAGCCACTTTGAGCAATATTTTGGTCTGCCAATTCGCAGTAGTCAGGCTGTAGACAGTAGAGTATATCGCCTGAACGACGCGGGTAGAATGAGTTCTGCATAAGACGGGCAGTATTGCTGCTCATTATACCACCCTGCATAGCTGTTGCTGTAACAGCATTGGCAATGCCTCTAAACTGCATAAGAAATGTTGCTGCCTCATTCTGCACCTGAGCTATAGATAGTTTTTTTGCATAAACTTGGTCGCGGTTGAGGTAAATGGCACCATTGCCACAACTTAATACCCAACTTCCTTGCCCATATTGTGCGCTGAGAAATGCGTTGAGGATAACCTCAGCCTGACGAGGATTGAATTGTTTGCAATTTATCTCGCCTATACCATGGTCTGATGTTAGGGTTATCAGATAGTCACTTTGGCGTGGGAATAGGGTATCTATATGTCCTAAAAAGTCGGCTATTGTGGCATCTAAGCAGTAGAGCATATCCTCATATTCGATAGAGTCCGAACCATATTTCTGGGCAATATTGCGGGGTACATCCAAGCAGATGTTGAGCATCTTGCAACCATTGTTTTGCTTATCGGCAACAAAACGGTCTATGACTTTGGTTGCCAAATCAAATATTGCCCCATTGCCGGCAGGTGTTATCATCATCTCCGAAACCCAATTTCCGGAGAGCTTCTTGTTTGTGTTTTTTTTCTTTGAGTAGATGTCGTAAATAGTCACATCACTTACGCGAGAGTTGATGTATCGGCTTTTAGCGAGTTTACCAAACCAGGTGCCTAAAACATATGTGCGGTTGAAACCTATCTCATTGTGCGCATTGAGCCAACTCGGTATCTCTTTGGCGTAACAAGGGGCTGTGGTCCAATTACCTAAGTCGTCTATCCAATAACACTGTTGCTGCTTGCCGGCTAAAACCATTGCTGAGGAGCGGTTGTGGGATAGCGTGATAACCTCTGCATTACCATTTGAACGGCTTACTACTTGTGCCAATGTAGGTGCTGTAAAGTGTTCTGTCGATATCTCTTTATTTTCCGACCAACCAAGTTCTACGACGCTGTTTTTGCTGGTACGGTCGTACCACTTTGTGGTAGAAATTCCGTGCATTGAAGGGAGTGCTCCGGTGGCAATTGTTGCCAATGATACCTCTGGCGAGGTGGGTATAAAATCGGTGTAACACTCTGTAAAAGCGGCACCTCCATTGTAGAGTCGTAAAATGCCCTCTTGCGAGAAGTTTGTGGCATAACGCTCTATGTCCGATGCTTTCATCGAACCTACAATAATGTTGATAGCCAACTTTGGTTGAGCTGTGGCGATGTTAAAAGCCACAATGGTAAATATTGTTGCTAAAACTCTGTGCATATTACTCTTAAATAACCCGCAAATGTACTAACTTTTATGACAATATTGCTCAAAAAATGCACATTCGTTGCTAAAATCTATATCAGGGATGCTCTTTGCCATGTCGAGATACCTTTTACAGAAGCTCTTGTGTTCCTGACTGTATGGGTTTAGAGGTCTATGTGATGCAGCGGTAATAATCTTTGTTACGGTAGGTAGTAGCTGCTTTGACCTGTCACTCAGTGCTACTTCGGCAAATCTCTCCCAGATATACTCAATAGCCTGCTCTGAGGGGTGTATAAGGTCCTGAGTATAAAATCTGTAGTCACGCAAATCGTCCATTATAATCTCAAAGGCGGGGAAGTACTCCACATTGCTAAACTCCTCACATAACTCAGCTATAGCAACCCGCAGAGTCGCTTTGCTTAGAGCATTGTCGGCTAACCCGTCACTGATATGCCTTACGGGACTTACAGTAAAGATAATATTTTTATCCCTCAATATACCCTTGAGAAGAGGTCTGAAATATGACACAATCTCCTCGACACTCAGCCTCTTACGCTCAAATTCGCAAGGGCTGACCTTGTGACAATTTGCAACCACCTCGTCCGTAGCTCTGTGTATGTATACCCAAGCAGTACCGAGTGTTATTATTATACTCTGCGCACCACTAAGAGCTTGGTGTCCCTCAATTATGGCATTATTGTAAGCCTCTATAGCCGCCTCTCTACTCGGTTGAGCTAAGAGGGAATGGGAGTCAAAGGTTACCCAACCTTCACTTCTATAGACCAATCGCTCCTCTTTGGCTTTACTCTGTAGCTCAAAATCTCTTAACGCTTTTGCAATAGAAGCGGGGTTGAAGAGTATGCCTAATGGCGATGGTGAAACCTTAAATTTGGCACAGCTAAGTCGTTGTGCAATATTTTGGGCAAAGCAAGAGCCTATGGCAAAAATCGTTGTTGAGTAGTCGATTTTTGCCTTTAGAGACTTGTTTTCTATTTCGGTACGGAATTTCATATAAAAAGCCGATTTCTCGGCTCTTTTTATTTTACAGCAATCTTTGCAATTCTGCGCTCGTGACGACCCCCTGTTTCAAATGGAGTTGTGAGCCACTGTTCAAGGATGGCTATCGCTGTGTCGTTGTCAATAAAGCGGGCTGGGAGAACAAGTACATTACAGTCGTTGTGCTGACGGGTAATGTGTGCTATCTCTGGTAACCAACAGATAGATGCACGAATTTTCTGGTGCTTGTTTAGTGTTATTGCCATTCCCTCGCCACTGCCACAAATGCCTATTGCGCGGTCAAACTCGCCACTCTCAAGAGCCTCAGCCATAGGGTGGGCATAGTCAGCATAGTCACAACTCTCCTCTGAGTTGCAGCCAAAATCTAAAATCTCAAAACCCTTTGCCGAGAGATAGCCGGTCAGCAACTCCTTCATCTGGTAGCCTGCGTGGTCGGCAGCTATTCCTATTTTGTTACTCATAATGTGTAATTGTATCTATTAACTTCACAAAGTTAGGTATTTTCTTTTAATTTTATACCTTTGTGGCGTGAAAATATTTCTAATTATACTCGGAACCATCTCCTTTGCACTTGCTGTGGCAGGAATTTTTTTGCCATTGCTTCCTACTACGCCTCTGTTGTTGCTCTCGGCAGCCCTGTGGCTCAAGTCCTCAGACCGCCTTTATCAGTGGCTTATAAACCACCGCATCTTTGGCGAGTATATTCGCAACTTCTATGCCCATCGAGCCATACCTCTTAGGGTCAAAATCTATGCCGTATCTATGGTCTGGCTCTCTATTGGCTACTGTATCTTCACTGTGGTTGACGCCTATTGGTGGGCACAACTTCTTATGACATTGCTTGCAGTAGCAATTACCTGGCATATATTGAGTTATAAGACCCTTAAAAAGTGATTTTTGCAACGAATATTATTTTATCCAAAAAAATAGTATCTTTGTTTATGAATAACGGTGTATACATCATCCATTATAACAAGGATTACCGCTATTCATAATTAATATAAAATTGACGACAAGGTGTATACACCATCTATTATAACAAAAGCACCTTCAATTGCGAAGGTGCTTTGTTTTTTAGTTTGTAATAGCTGTAAGTTATAACTCGTTTTAAGATAAACAAGATAAAGTTTGCGACATTTTGTCGTCTTATTATAACTTGTAAATGGTCTCTACTCTTTATCCATAGTGTCGGCTTGTCTAAACTTTTTTTTCAAAAAGATAGGAATGTGTAGAGCTCAAAAGCAGGAGGTGCTTAATCTTAGGGTTATATGTTTTGTTTTTTATTTCTTTGTCGCCACTCTATCATAGCTATTTCGGCTTTAGTGCGTTTGCGTACTCGCCATAGGTTATAGCGACAGAACAGAAACACAATCCACATCACTACTGACCACGCGCTGATGTGCCACATACGCTCCCAATCGCTGTTTATGCCCGTAAAGTAGAGTATCATCGGTGTAGCGGTCCAAGTTATGGCTATCATTCCCGATGCCCAACTTGAGCGGCTCCAGCGAGACATAGGACATAGCTTGTGGTAGTCTCGGTAGAAGCTACAGATAATCAGCACTATAGCCACAGAGGTAATAACCTCCTCCTTATAGGGAAAGTCGGGTATCCAATTAAACTTATCGGCGCGAATAATCATCGTTGCCGCAACGAAGAGTAGAATATCCGCCAACTGAAGTTTCCCATCATCAGGCATTGGGGTGGATAGCTTA
>JAZNTY010000161.1:0-4553 GCA_045592005.1 Alistipes sp.
CCATGTTCAATAAAAAAGGGTTGTGATTATCACAACCCTCGGTAAAATCTTTTATTGCTGCGGAGAGAGAGGGATTCGAACCCCCGGAGCCTCGCAGCTCAACGGTTTTCAAGACCGCCGCAATCGACCACTCTGCCATCTCTCCGGGGACAAAAGTACACTCTTTTTTTTAATCTACAAAACTTTTTTGCATTTTTTTTAATTTTTTTACTTAAAAGGCGAATTAGGCTCCTTAGACATAACCCAATAGAAGATTTTATCGAGTAATCCTGGGGCAAATTTCTTCACAAAATGTGTAGCGCGACCCTCTGCCTCCATCAAGCATAAGCGCTTACGACGGGCAATACCGCGTGCTACAATTTTAGCAACCTGTTCGGCGGTCATCATCTTACCCTCCTCACGAGGTGTAGAGCCCTGCTGTGAGCCGTCAGCCACCAATGCCGAGAAGCGCACATTTGACGCCGTAAAACCTGGGCAGGCAACCATAACATGAAGTCCTTTTTTGATATTCTCGATACGGATAGTCTCAAGCAGACCGGTCATAGCGTATTTAGACGCCGAGTAACCCGTTCTGCCAGGCAAGCCATGAAGTCCGGCAACAGACGAGATACCTACAAGCGAACCCTTAGATGCCTGGAGATACGGAAGGGCGTACTTGGCACAATAGACCGTTCCCCAGAAGTTGACATCCATAAGTCGGTGCAGCACACTCAGCTCCACATCGTCAAAAATTGCGCGCATAGATATACCGGCATTGCAGATAAGAACATCCACGCCACCAAATGCCGAGACAGCCGTTTGAATAAGCTGCTTACAATCCTGTTCTTTAGTGACATCTGTAGCGCAATAGGCTGCTTGACCACCTTGAGCTGTAATTTGCTCGGCAAGTTGCTTTAGTTTATCCTCACTACGAGCACCTAAGACCACCTTTGCTCCCATCTGAGCATATAATTTTGCCATAGCCTCGCCAATACCGGAGGAGGCACCTGTGATGACAACAACTTTAGATTTTAATGCGTTTTTCATAACTCTATTTTTAATGTATCGTATGCAAATTTAACATTTTCCGGCACTCTCTTCTCCGCATCGGCATGCAGCCCCACCTCATGCGACATATGAGTTAAATATGCCCGCTGAGGTTTTACTCGCTCAATAAGCTCCAACGCCTCGGAAACAGAGAAGTGCGAGTCGTGCGGTTCAAAGCGTAGGGCATTAACCACCAGCACCTGCACACCGGCAAGTTTGACAATCTGACTATCGTCTATCTGCTTAAAGTCGGTCATATAAGCGACATTCCCAAAGCGGTAACCCACAACCTCAAAATGGGCGTGCGAACCTCGGATGGGAACAATCTCTACACCACCTATAGTAAACGATTGTTCAGGGTCTATGGTATGGAGCGAAATTTCAGGAGTACCACGATAGCGCACCTTAAAGAAGGCGTAATCATAATCCTTGCGCACGCAGTCCAAAGTGTCGGCTGTAGCGTAGATATGGACGGTATGAATTTGAGGATAATCTACAAAATTAAGGGCTCGAACATCGTCAATACCACCTATATGGTCCTTATGTTTGTGGGTAAGTAATATTGCCGAAATATGGCTAACTCCCTGGCGTAACATCTGGAGGCGAAAGTCGGGACCGGCATCTATAATAAAACGGTTCTCTCCTACCTCAACCATTGCCGAGGTGCGCAGACGACAATCTCGCGGGTCGGAGGAGGTGCAGACATCACAGCTACAACCAATAACCGGCACACCCTGAGAGGTACCCGTACCGAGGAATGTAAGCGAGGTCTTTGCCATAATCTTTACCGTTTTTAGTTGATAATATAGTTTTTTCGCACTCAATGTGACTACAAAGATACAATTTTTTGGATAATTCGTATTAAAGTTTTATTTTTGCGGAACATTTTATAACAATAATCATTATGGCTTACAAAATTTCAGATTCTTGTGTTGCATGTGGTACATGTATCGACGAGTGTCCTGTTGAAGCAATTTCGGCAGGTGACATCTATGTAATTGACGCTGACAAGTGCATCGAGTGTGGCGCTTGCGCTGGCGTTTGTCCTTCAGAAGCTATCTCTTTAGAGTAGCACCTGCCTCAAGGATAAAAAGAGGCTGACTAAAGCTATATTTAGCATTAGTCAGCCTTTATTGTATCTATTAGTGTAGATATGATGGTCTTACCAAAGCGCTATCGCTCCATTGTCTAACTCTTTACTATTTGCCAAAATATTTATCTATATATTTATACGAGCAGCTCGTCTGTCAAGGATAAAATAGAAAGATTTCTCTGTGTATTTACACCATTCATTAATAGACTATCCTCTATTATATTCTCCAGCCTGAGTTTGAAGATAGTGGGCAACAACCTCGGTTATTCGAGTTTCGGAGTAGTGTTGTTGCATTGCTATATCGTCAGAAACACTATTATCCGATAGAGGCAAAATAGCTTCAAAACCGCATCTTCTCAGTTCATCGCACCACTCCACTCTACCACATAGAGCGAGTGTTGGGATATTGTATTGTTGAGCTGCCCGAAGCACTCCAATAGGGGCTTTCCCCATAAGGGTTTGTGCATCCATTTTTCCTTCGCCCGTAATTACCAAATCTGTATTGGCGAGAGTTTCGTCAAAGTGAGCAGCGCGGAGCACAATATCTATTCCGCGCTCCATATTTGCCCCCAGCAAAGCCATTGCGCCACCACCTAAACCTCCGGCAGCACCAGCACCAGGGATATTGGCGATATCGACACCATTATACTCTTTGACCACCTTAGCAAAATTTTTCAGCCCATGGTCCAACCTCTCAACAGCGGTAGCATCGGCACCTTTCTGTGGCGCAAAGATATGAGCAGCGCCATTAATTCCATACAGAGGGTTATTAACATCGCAAGCAATAGTAAATTCAGCCTCCATAGCTTCCGGAATAAGTTTAGAACTATCTATGGTAGCTATTGACTCAAGCACCTCCCCGCCGCCGATAAGCTCACGCCCTGCATTATCGAGAAAACGAAAACCTAAAGCTCGCAACATTCCCACACCCCCATCGTTTGTAGCACTGCCTCCCAACCCCAATATAAACTTGCGATAACCAGCAGTTAAAGCAGAGGCGATAATCTCGCCGGTGCCATAGCTTGAGGTTATAAGAGGGTTGCGCAATTGAGGGTCTAAAAGAGTGAGCCCGCTGGCTTGTGCTATATCGACCACAACCACACTATTGTCAATAATACCATAATTGGCTACTATCGGGCGCATTAGAGGGTCTGAGACGACAACCTGTACCATTTTGCCACCCGAATTCTCGACTAAAGCAGCAACTGTGCCCTCTCCGCCATCGGCTATAAGAACCTTGTGAACGATACATTGTGGCTCTATAGCCTTTATACCCATCTCCACAGCATGAGCCGCCTGATGAGAAGTAAGAGAACCTTTGAAAGAGTCGATAGCTACTGTAATGTGTCGCATAACCTCAATTTTTACCGAAAGAATTTCAAAAATTGCAATATAAAAACTACCTTTGTGCAAAAGTAATAAATTATGGGTGAAGTTAGAGCAAAAAAGGCTCTGGGACAACATTTTTTGACCGACCTTAATATTGCACAAAAGATTTGCAACTCCCTTACCGAGCGTTCAGCGTCCGAACCGGAGGCTGTGCTTGAGGTTGGCTGCGGTATGGGTGTGCTAACTCAATATCTGCTTAGGCGTCAAGATATTGTCACTTATGGCGCCGAGATAGATAGTGAGAGTGTAGAGTATCTTAATGAGCACTACCCCGACTTCTCGCCGCGACTGCTTGAGGGCGACTTCTTAAAGATGGATATCAAGAGCCTCTTTCCTGACGGCGTACGAGTTATCGGCAACTTCCCATACAATATATCTTCGCAGATATTCTTCAAAATCATCGAAAACCGCGACCTTATTCCGCAATGTGTGGGAATGATACAAAAAGAGGTCGCTGTTCGTATTGCAGAACCCCCAGGCTCCCGCGAGTATGGCATCTTGAGTGTGCTATTGCAGGCTTGGTATGATATTGAGTACCTATTTACCGTCTCTGAAAAGGTCTTTAACCCACCGCCAAAGGTTAAGAGCGCCGTAATAAGGTTGCGCCGTAATAGCACCATCAAACTCGATTGCGATGAGGCTCTGTTTGTAAAGGTAGTAAAGGCATCCTTCGGGCAACGCCGTAAGATGCTGAGAAACTCACTGAAGGCAGTTTTTGGCAATTTTAATGGCGCTGAGCACCCACTCTTTACCACGCGTGCTGAACAGCTGTCTGTGGCTCAATTCGTAGAGTTAACCAATTGGGTTGCCGAAAATATGTAATACACTGACTTATAATATATTAGCAAATAGCATAGGAATAATTTTAATTTTTTTGAAAAAAAAGTTGCATTTTTTTTTGCAGAATAGAATTTTTGCTCTATCTTTGCACTCGCAATCAAACCAATGGTGGATTCATCTAAGGGCTAGGATACGTGCCTCTCACGCACGACATAGGGGTTCGAATCCCCTATCCACTACAAAAACGAAGCAAGAGGGTGTCGAG
>JAZNTY010000162.1:0-9271 GCA_045592005.1 Alistipes sp.
GCCTTTGGCGAGCACCAAATGTGTGGGTCAATGCCGTGATGACAATGTTTGCCATGGTGCGTATGTGAACAGCTACCTTTGATTGTGGATATGCCACTGTGCAGATTAACCACCTTGCTTTGATTGTGTACTTTGTGTATCAACTGCTGCTCAAAATCAAGCAAGCCGGTGCTAAATATTATGCGGGCATCATTGAGAGCTATAAACTGCTTGGGGGTCGGCTCAAAGGTCTCTGGCGAGGCTCCAACCGGAACTAAGACCTCAACAACAAAATCATCTCCCACAATAGCCTCAACTAATGGCTTTATCGGTGCTATGGAGACATATATAACATTGTCAGTACTCTTGCTTTTTTGTTTACCGCAACTAACGACAACCAAAATAGCTACTATGTATATAAATATAAATAGGTATATAATCTTTTTCATATCTGCTTATCTAAATTAACCTTACAAAGGTAGTGCTAATTTATCAAATCTTAAAATTGTTGAGCTACAAAAAAGCCATCACCCGATAGTAGTGAACTTGATGATAAAAAGTGTAATATGCATATTATGTTAAATTAATGAAAGGGAAATTTGTGAAATGGCGATAACTGAATATAATTGTAGGAATTGTTTATAAGAGCTTTATTTGGATGTAATATATTGAAAATAAAGTATTTAATGTGATTTCTCGTGTAGTTTTAATCTCTTGAGAATTGGATAAAAATATTTTTACCTATACCTGTTCGCAAATTTTACATACAAAAACGACTAAAAGAGAGTTTTTTTAGTCTCTCTTTTATTTTTTTGGAGTAAAGCTCTCAAAACTCTGATCACTGTAGATTACAATCACTCGTTCGATTTGAGTGGCGGAGTGACTTCCTCTGTTTGGAGTCGCAAAATTAGGAACATCAAATAGTGTCGGAGTTTTTAATGAAAATTTTTCATTGTCAGAGTTGACGACTCTATTCTCTAAATTTTCCATCTCCGGTTTTTTTGTCTCCACCGTTGAAGTACCTGTTGGAAGTTGAGCATTCGGATCATCAGAGAGTCCGAGCCACCATAGGGCAGAGAACTCCGGAAAGGCTGCAATAATTTTTCCGGTTAGCACATAGTTTGGCTTATTGCGCCCCTTGAGCAGGTGCGAAATTACAGGAGTGTCAACTCCGACCTTAGCTGCAATCTCCCCAACGCGGTAACCGTGCTTTTCTATCAAATACTCGAATTTTGCCTTCATTTTTGTCAATTTTTACAAAGGTAATCAAAATTTACAAAATAACAAAGAATGTTGACAATATATTTGTATGTTAATAGTTGTTAACAATGTTTACAAATGTATATAATTGTCAAAATGTTAAATTCATAACTTGGTTTTATCTAAAGTATAACATTGAAACAAGTTGTGTAAATACTTGATAATTAATATATAAATACCATTGATTAGCCCCTATAGGCTCAATATTGGACTATTCTATCATTACCCAACTATTAACATTCAATCAACTTTAATATAATTGTATAACTCACTGATTTACAGCATTATAATGTTAAAAATACAATGTTTGAACCATTTATGAGATTTGGAAATATTGATAACTTTTAGCACTCTTCATTGTCGTAACAAATGTAACTGAAACAAAGTTATCAACATCTGTTTAGAGGGAGAATGTATTTACAAAAGTAAAATAATTATGGTTTTGTTATTTACAAATGTAATCAATTTATTTGAAAAGACTAATTTTGGAGCGTTTTTGAAATATTTATTGATGCAGGGCGGACGGTTGTTGATAATTTGACGCTACCCTTTTACATTATGTTAAATTGTATAGTTGATAACTTAAAAAATAAGTCCCTATATCATTGGATATAAGGACTTTAATAAGTTGTTAACAACTCCCCTATCGGCTCAGTTTGGTTGCTATTTCAGAGAACTCTTCTGGAGTTAATTTGAGCTTTTCTTTGTGGAAATCGACATCGTTTTCGGTGTTCATAGGGATTAGATGGATGTGTGCATGTGGTACTTCGAGTCCTAAAACTACCATTGCAACCTTTTTACACCCTGTCATTGCTTGAATTTTTGCAGCAACTTCCTTGGCGAATACGACCATACCGCCTAATGTTGTATCGTCAAGGTCGAAGATGTAGTCGGTTTCGCATTTAGGAACAATTAATGTATGCCCTTTTGCGACCGGATTTATGTCCAAAAAGGCGAAATAACGCTCGTTTTCAGCGACCTTATAGCAAGGTATCTCCCCTGCTATAATTCTTGAGAATATTGTAGCCATAGTCTTTATATTTGGTTATTGTTCGTACTCTTTGAATTTAGGCTCTAAAATCTCCGAATATATCACAGCTTGTTTTAGATCGAACTGAGACTCGTTTTGAGGTTTAGGTTCGATTTTTGGGTTGTTTTTGGAGGTTTTGGGGCTATTTGTTGTGTGTCCTCTCTTTTTGTTTATTGGTAAGGATGATTTGGTTGTAGTTGTGTGTTGGCATATGGATGCTTCAAATGGTGGTGTATCTTGAGGAGGGATATGTGTATTCCCACTTTCATTATCACTTAAAGTAGGTTCTATAACATCCTCTTCATTAGGGAGTTTGACAACTCTTTTGTTGTGCTTGTTGACTACCTTGATAATGACTATCAAACAGCCAGCTAATAAAAAAATAATGTTTGAAATGGTCATAGCTTTACTCTTTATTGTCTATACCTCGTTTAACACTCTCTATACCTTTTATTTGACGGAACTTGTCCATTATCGCATTTAGAGATTCGGTATCCTGTATATATATACTTATTTTACCCTCAAAAATGCCGTCGTGGCTGTGTATGGAGACTTCGCGGATGTTGATGCTAAAGTCTTCTGATACGACGCGAGAAATCTCTAAAAGTAATCTCATACGGTCTATGCCACGAATTTCGATGGTTGAGAGATAGGATACAGCCTTATGCTGCGACCAGCGTATTTGGTCTTTTATAATATTTTTACCAAACAGTGCAGCTAAGCGGTTGAGCTCATTGCAAGAGGCTTTATGAACTATTATACGACCACTTGTGGGGTCTTTGAAGCCTACAACGCTATCGCCAGGAAGGGGGTTGCAGCAAGTAGCAATGGTAAATTCGTCATCATTTTGAGGTGTGTCAGGGCTGTTTTCATCGTCTAACTCCTCATTTTTAGACTCTCTCCAGAGTTTCCAGAATTTGAGCATTTTGCTTGCGGAGCTCGATTTTATAATCTTCTCTATATTGTCGAGGGATATAATATCGGCTCCTATTTTGCTGTAAAACTCATCCTTGTATTTGCATCCGTATGCCTTCATGGCTTTGCGTAACACGCTACCACTTAGTGAGATATCGAATTGAGCAAGCTTCTGCTCAAATTTGGCGATACCGTGGCTGATGTTGTCTTCTCGTTCGCGTTTTAGATAGCCTGCAATAGCTTGCTTGGCTTTTGTGGTGGTAACAATATCTATCCACTCAGCCTTTGGGGAGCCGTTGTCGGCTGTGATAATCTCTATCTGGTCGCCAGAATTTATCTGTTTTGTAACAGGCTCTATCTTGTGGTTTATCTTGGCTCCAATAGCCTTGTTTCCAATTCTGGTGTGGATGTCGTATGCAAAGTCTAAGGCGGTAGCTCCAAAAGGTAATGTACGCTGTTCTCCTTTTGGTGTAAATACTGTAATTTCAGAAGTATACAGCGATAACTTAAAGTTATCCAAGAACTCAACTGCATTTTCTGTCGGACCGCTTAGGGCTTCGCGTATCTTGCTGAGCCAGTTGTCAAATGCATCCTCGTTTTGGGAGAGTGTTGCTTGTTTGTATTTCCAATGGGCAGCAAAGCCGTGGGCGGCAATCTCTTCCATACGCTGCGTGCGTATTTGCACCTCTACCCATATGCCGTCGTTGCCCATAACTGTGGAGTGAAGAGCTTCATAGCCATTGGCTTTGGGCATACTTATCCAGTCGCGCAAACGGTCTGGTTTAGGGGTGTAAATGTCTGTAATTGAGGAGTATATCTGCCAACATTGGGTCTTTTCGGATGGAAATGGCAGAGGTTCAAAGACTATTCGTATGGCAAAGAGGTCGTATATCTCCTCGAATGGTATCTGCTTGCGCTGCATTTTGGACCATATGGAATAGATGCTCTTGACTCTGGCTGATAGGCTATATTTGATATTATTTTTATCAAGTATTGCTTTAATTGGCGCGCAGAACTTATTGATATACTGCTGTCTTTCAGGTTCTGTTTCCTCTATTTTGCGTTGTATCTCTGCATACTCTTCTGTAAAGCGGTATTTCATACACAGGTCCTCTAACTCGCTCTTTATTGGATAGAGTCCTAAACGGTATGCTAACGGCGCAAAGAGGTGTATAGTCTCGCCGGTAATCTTTATCTGTTTATCCTTTGGCATACAGCCTAAGGTGCGCATATTGTGCAGGCGGTCGGCGATTTTAATGAGTATAACTCGTACATCATGGGAGAGCGTGAGTAATACTTTACGGAAGTATTCGGCTTGTGCGGATGTGTCGGCATTAAATACGCCGGACATTTTTGTTAGTCCGTCCACCATAGAGGCAATTTTCTGCCCAAACATACGCTCGATATCCTCTACGGTATAATCAGTATCCTCCACAACATCGTGAAGTAGCGCTGCAACAACTGATTTGACGCCTAAGCCTATCTCCTCGACTGCAATTTTTGCTACAGCAATAGGATGTATGAGGTAAGGCTCGCCTGAGCGACGCCTTACCCCTTGGTGTGCCTCTTTAGCTAAGAAGAATGCACGCTTGATGAAATTCCAGTCGTCCTCGCTTTTGCATATTTTGATGCAAGAGACTTTGAGGTCTTGCCAGGCTTCATCTATAACCTTTTCATCCTCCCTACTGTAGTCCATTTATATAAAGTGATACTTTACCTACTGTTTAGCCATCATTGTTTCACGCACCTTAGCCTCTACCTCGTTGCATATTTCGGTATTTGTGGTAAGGAAATCTTTGACAGCATCTCTACCCTGCCCAATCTTTGTATCTCCATATGAGAACCATGAGCCAGACTTTTTGATGATGCCGTAGTCTACAGCAAGGTCGATAATCTCTCCGAGTTTGGAGATGCCCTCGCCGAACATAATATCAAACTCAGCCTTTTTGAATGGAGGTGCAACCTTGTTCTTGACAACCTTTACACGGGCGCGTGTTCCGAGTTGCTCCTCGCCATCTTTGATAACTGAGGTACGACGGATATCAATACGGACGCTTGCGTAGAACTTTAGTGCGTTACCGCCGGTTGTGGTCTCTGGGTTGCCATAAATTACGCCAATTTTATCACGCAGCTGGTTGATAAAGATGCAGACTGTCTTTGTCTTTGAGATGCTTGCAGTGAGCTTTCTTAGAGCTTGAGACATCAATCGTGCCTGTAAACCCATCTTGGAGTCGCCCATTTCGCCCTCTATTTCAGCCTTTGGTGTAAGAGCTGCAACAGAGTCTATAACGATAATATCTATAGCGCTGGAACGGATAAGCGAGTCGGCAATCTCAAGAGCTTGTTCGCCGTTGTCGGGCTGTGATACAAGCAAGTTGCCAACATCTACACCTAACTTCTGAGCGTAGTAGCTGTCGAAAGCGTGCTCTGCGTCAATGAATGCAGCAATGCCGCCCTGTTTTTGAGCCTCTGCTATAGCGTGGATAGCCAGCGTTGTTTTACCAGATGACTCTGGACCAAAAATCTCAATAACGCGACCTTTTGGATAGCCGCCTACACCGAGCGCTACATCGAGTGTGATAGAGCCGGATGGAATAACCGGAATATCTGTAACCTCGTCGCTGTTCATGCGCATAATTGAGCCTTTTCCAAAATCCTTCTCGATTTTGTCCATTACGGCTTTGAGAACCTTTAGTTTCTCCTGATTAACTTCTGCCATAGTAATCTATTTTTATTGTTTAATTTCAAAAACCTCGCCTGCAAGCGAACACAAAAGCAGGCAACTGAAAAATATTACAAATAACATTTTTGCATCCAAAGTTAATAATTTCTTTTTAATTTACCAAGTCATCACACTCTCTATCTGACTATCAAGCTCCTCCTTACTCCTATTAAGTCTTTTTGAGCAGCTCGGACATAGTATTGGTGCATCTGTCTCAATACTGCACTCACACCCTACGCAGGCACGAATAACTCCGAAATCATCATCGGCAATGTGTAAAAACTCTGTACTGCAATACTTGCATCTAATTTTGTAACTTGCTCCCATAGTTGTAAAGTTTTAATTGTGTTTTCTTTGTTTCTGAGTGCAAAGTAACTACCCTTTTGTGTCAACTTGTGACACAAAATAAAAAATGTAAAAAATGTGCAACTTTTTTTTGTCGCACATCCTTTTAGTTCTATTTGGATAGTAACTTTTCTAAGTTGCAGTGCATAAGGCATTTGCACAATTGCATGCAGAGCGCGCATGGCATTTTGAAAGCTGTGTGGATTACGACGGATTGTATTGTGTTGCTCCTCAAAACCATCAAGAGAGAGGGTTATAGCATCAATTCCCGCTTGGCAAAGCGACTCCATCCTCCTTTTGTCGAGCAATATGCCATTTGTAACTACACCCCATCTGTAGCCCCTTTTGCGCAACCCTACTCCAATGCTCTCTATATCTGTGCGAAGCAGAGCCTCTCCGCTTGCAGCGCAAAGTACACTCCCAAAAGAGAACTTTCAGGTCGTGACTCTGATCTATATAGAAACTACCATAAAACTAAATAAAAATCCCCTATAAAGCAAATTTCATAGGGGCAAAGTGTAAAGCAAACTTTACTTTTCTATTTTGGCATTGAGGCGGCACGGACTCTAAACCAATTGGTATTTGTGTCGGTACTCTCCCAGAGACGGTATTCGGAGTGGTTACCCCAATCTGCCGGACGGTCTTTAATTTTTGTATCCTCGTCTGTGTCGTTGTCTACATAGTTGCTAATCATTGAGTGCCAGCTTTTTATGCGCGCAATGGATGTGGTGTAGTAGAAGTGTCCATTGTTACTGCATAGCTCCTTGAGGGCATCTGTATATATCTTCTTATAGTCATCAAACTGCAAAATCTTTGCAATCAGTGGAGAGACATCGCTATTGCCCCATTTTAGTGCATCCTGACGACCGGAGTCGGACTGAACACCGCAGTTATGGCTTGTGCCGAGGGTGTTGTCGTAGTCGTATGGGATGAGATAGAATTTGTAGTTTGATGGGTCTGTAGAGTTGAAGTAGATGTAGAAGTTATTGGTGTTGTTCCAATAGTCATCCCACATGCCCACAGCCACATTGACAGCATATGTACGCAGAAGAAGGTTGATATCAATAGCCTGACCCAACCATTCGTGTAGTGCTGTACCGTTTAGGTCACGCAGTTGTTTCATAAAGTGTAGTAGCTGACTCTTTGCTGTGTTAAGGTCGCTATTTATCTCCTCTACTTCGTATGTAGGGTCATAGCTGCCGTTGCTCTCGCCCATACTTGCGTTCTTGTCGCGGTCGTAGTTGAGTGATGCGCCCCAATTGCACTTCCATAAGTTACCCTTGTGGTTGCCGAACTTATCCTTGCGCATCTTGAGGTAGGTGTCGTCGATAGTTTCGTTCATCTCGTAGATACCATAGTATGCAGGCTGCTTATCGCCCTCGACATGTACCCAGAGTCGACAGTAGCAGTTTTCAATGGCTGTCCAGACCCCAAAGCGGCGGAATAGGTCGTAGCAGTATATCTCGCGACAGTATGCTGGGTCGTCCTTAAACCACTTGAGGTACATCTTGCGTACGCCACGAATGGTGTGCTCTTCATCCTTGTTATATTTGCGGAAGTTGAACTGGAAGTGGCAATGCTGCCAATCGGCGTTGTCTGTAATATGATTGCCATTACCATTCTCTGGACGACGACGAGAGGTGTTGCCTTTAAGACGCACACCTGCATCGGTTACGATATAGTTGTCGCCCTTGAGTTTTACATCTACATCACAGTGGAAGTACTCCTTGGTGTTGTTGTCCTTGTCGTACTCGGCAAGCATACGGTTCCATTCGTCAAGGCTTATTGTCATTCTAACCTCAGGCAGAGAGTTGATATCAAAGACATAGCCACGCTCATCGCCCCACTCTATGGGTGTGTTGGGTTTGGTGTTGTCGTTGTTGCTGTTGCCGTTGTCGTCATTGCTGCCATTGTTATTATTGTCGTTCTCGTTGTTAGAGTCGCCTCCTTGTTCGGTATTGTCCTTATTAGGAGTATTGTCGACAGGGTCCATATCTCCACAAGCGACAGTGAGGAGTAAAGATAAAATAATAGCTATAAATTTCATTTCAAGTAATTATTTATATAATTGGTTATATATTGCTCTAATTTAGGAGAGTCAATGATTTTAATATCATCTAAAAGACCGGCTGTAAATCGTCCAACACCTTGCAGGTTTGCTACATCGGTCTCTAATATCCACTTATTCTCTCCGGCGGTAGTGATATACTTTTCAGCGAGAGGGTATTCCTCAAGAAGTAGGTTGTATGCAAGTCTGCCAAGCTGAAGTTTTATATGTATAAGGTCGGCATCAGATGCTGCAATCATACGGAATATATCTATAAAGCCCTCTCGGTGTTGTGTGCTATATTGCCACTCATTTTGGCACACCTCTACCCTGCCTATACGAGCGGTTTTGAAGATTTTGCAACGATTATCCTGGGTATCGTAGCACCAAATATTGACATAATTGGTTGTAAAGGCGAATGGCTCTACAAGGCGGTTGCGTACAGAGTGGGATGATTGGTAGTTGTGTAGGATAGTCTGTTTGCGGTTCTCTATAGCCTCAATAAGGGCGTGTATATTGGTTGAATGTTGCCCCTTAGCAATGGTGTCGGCAAGAATCCCGCTGTCGTAGACTGAATAGAGTTTGCGCTTGAGGTTCTGCTTGAGTAGATTTGTGTCGTCAATGCTCTCTATGGCGCGGCGCAAGATGACTGCCTCTTCCTCTGTAAAGTGGACCAACTGAGATATATCCTTGAAGTGGGGCGACTCCTTGTCTAAGCGGATACAGTTATGGCTCTTTTTGATTACAAAGCCAGCTTCGCGAAAGGTGTCAATATAGCGATAGACGGTGCGACGAGACATATCAAGACGCTCGGCAATATCGTCAACCGAGTACTCGACATTTGCTGTGAGCATCTTCATAAGACGCAGTAACCTTTCAAGTTTTGGCTGGTCCATATTGCAAAGGTAGCAAAAACTATTGAATATAAAAAATCGGCATAGTTAACTATGCCGATTTTTTATATTCAATAGTT
>JAZNTY010000163.1:0-15801 GCA_045592005.1 Alistipes sp.
ATCCTCAAGCTTTTGATACAGATATGATGGTCGAGCACATTCGCGCGCTAAAGAATAATGTGCCCATCAATCATCCGGTATACTCATTTGTAGAGCATAATCGCACAGATGAAAGTGTGCTGGTCAAACCTTCAAAAGTGATAATTATCGATGGCATCCTTATCTTCGAGAATAAGGAGTTACGCGAGTTGATGGATATAAAGGTCTTTGTGGATACCGATGCCGATTTGCGCCTTGCTCGCCGCATTCTGCGAGATGTTCGCGAGCGCGGTCGTAGTATGGAGTCTGTTATTAATCAGTACACGACAACTGTTAAACCTATGCATGAAGAGTTTGTTGAACCGTCTAAACGCTATGCCGATGTAATAATCCCGGAAGGTGGCTTTAACTCTGTTGCGGTGCAGATGCTAATTCAAAACATTCGCTCAATAGTAGAAAAGTAAAAAAGAGGTCAAATGACCTCTTTTTTCATCTTTACAACTCTGTTAACTTCTTGATTTCGGAAAGCAAATTTAGAGCTTGCAACGGCGTTAAACTATTGATATCCAAATCTTTAATCTGGTCGCGTATCTTTATAAGTACAGGGTCGTCAAGCTTGAACATCGATAATTGTATTCCTTCCGCTGTTCCAGCTTGTGTTGTTCCTATTGCTGAAGGAGATGGTTTACGACCCTTTTTACGAGCCGATGGCGATACAGATGGTACAATTTCGTTATTACCATACACCCGTTCTAAATTATGCAAGATAGATGTAGCTCGCTCAACTATTGACGATGGCATACCTGCCATACGCGCAACATGAATACCAAACGAATGTTCTGTACCTCCTCGCTTCAGTTTACGCAAGAATACTATGGTATTATCTACCTCACGAACCGATACATGGTAGTTGCAAACACGCTGGCACATCTGCTCAAGTTCATTTAACTCGTGATAGTGTGTGGCAAAGAGTGTCCTGGGATGAATATCTCTATGATTGTGCAGATACTCTACCATAGACCAGGCTATAGATATACCGTCATAAGTACTTGTTCCGCGCCCAATCTCATCCAATAACACTAAACTACGCTTCGATATATTATTTAGAATACTTGCCGACTCCAGCATCTCAACCATAAATGTAGACTCGCCCTGAGAGATATTATCCGATGCTCCTACACGGGTAAAAATCTTATCTACAATACCTATATGTGCCTTTGTCGCTGGCACATATGAACCCATCTGAGCCATCAGCACGATGAGTGCCGTTTGACGAAGAAGCGCCGATTTTCCCGACATATTCGGACCGGTAATAATCATAATCTGCTCAGCATTACTATCAAGTAGCAGGTCATTAGGGATATACTCTTCCCCTACATCCATAAGTGTCTCAATAACCGGATGGCGAGCATCTTTTAGCTCTATAGTATATCCGTCATCAAGCACAGGACGACAATAATTGCGCTCAACAGCGATAGTTGCAAAGCTCAATAAGCAGTCTACAGTTGCTATAGCTTTGGCATTAGCTTGCAACTGTTTTAGGTGCAAAGTAATATAGGCTAAAAGTTCGTTGTAAATCTGCTGTTCTAAGACAAGCATACGCTCCTCGGCGCCGAGAATTTTACTCTCATACTCCTTCAACTCTTCGGTAATATATCTCTCTGCAGCAGTGAGAGTCTGCTTGCGTATCCATGACTCAGGAACGCGGTCTTTGTGAGTATTTCGCACCTCTATATAGTAACCAAAGACATTGTTGTAGCTAATTTTAAGCGATGGTATTCCTGTTGCCTCACTTTCGCGTTGCAATATAGATTGCAACACATCCTTGCCATGAAGTGCGACCTTACGCAAATCATCCAATTCTGCATTTACCCCATCTGCTATAATACCACCTTTTTGTATCTGATTGTTGGCAGGGTCGGGGAAAATATCATGAGCGAGACGCTCTGCCACAACAGTCATAGGATCAATTTTTGCAGCTATAGAGTGCAATATCGGTTGATCGGTCGACTCTAAAGCAGCCTTAAGTAACTCTATTGAGGAGAGAGAATTCTTAAGTTGCACCAATTCGCGAGGAGTAACCTTGAAAGATGCTATTCTCGATGCAATTCGTTCAATATCGCCAATAGAACTAACCTGCTCACGAACAGCAGCAGAGAGTGAGGAGTCCGCCACAAAAGAGGCAACCACATCTTGACGACGACTAATACGCTCAATATCCAAAATAGGCATAGCTATCCAACGACGCAATAGTCGACCTCCCATAGGAGTTGCTGTGCGATCTATGACCTTCGCAAAACTTGTATTATCGCCACCATTAGAGTTAAAAAGTTCAAGGTTGCGAATAGTAAACTTATCTATCCACACATAATCGTTCTGATCCAACCTTGAGATAGAGGCGATATGAGCAATTTGCTTATGCTCCGTAAACTCCAAATAGTACAATATGGCACCGGCTGCAGTTATACCCTCTTGCAAAGTATCTACACCAAAGCCACGAAGTGATGAAGTACCAAATTGAGTACAAAGTTTATCATAGTTTACCTGATATGAGAACACCCACTGTTCAAGACGATATGTGTAGTGCCTTGTGCCAAAAGCATCCTTAAATCGTTCCTCACAGCCTCGCTGATATACAATCTCTTTAGGTGCGAGATTTGAAATCAGTTTGTCCACATACTTATCGTCACCCTCAGCAACAAAAAACTCACCCGTAGTTATATCAAGAAATGCTACACCGGTCTTATCTTTACCAAAACAGACTGAAGCAAGATAGATATTCTCCTTATTCTCAACTAAATTTTCACTCAGCGTAACACCTGGTGTTACCAACTCAATCACGCCACGCTTAACAAGACCTTTAACGCTCTTTGGGTCCTCCAATTGTTCACATATAGCCACTCTTTTACCAGCTCTGACCAACTTCGGCAGATATGTATCCACAGCATGATGTGGAAAACCGGCAAGCTCTACAGAAGAGGCTGAACCATTGGCTCGCTTAGTTAGAGTTATACCCAAGATAGACGAGGCTACAATTGCATCATCCCCAAAAGTCTCATAAAAGTCGCCAACGCGAAATAGCAGTATTGCATCTGGATGAACAGCCTTGATTTGATAGTATTGCTTCATCAAGGGTGTTTCAACATATTTTTTCTCTATTGCCATATAATATTACGAATTATGCAAAGGTACAAATTTTGACGAATTATTCAAAGAAGCTATCATCAAAATTAACCAAATAGACCTTTTCAGTAGCTCTGGTCAAGGCTGTATAGAGCCACCGCAGCATATCTTTGGTCATCAGTTCATCCCCAAATAAGAAGCGGTCTATAAATACAGCACTCCACTGACCTCCTTGTGCCTTGTGACAAGTTACGGCATACGAAAACTTTATTTGTAGCGCGTTGTAGTATTCATTTTCACGAATTTGCTTAAAACGCTTAATCTTACTCCTTATGTCAACATAATCTTTTTCAACCTCGTAGAATAGTTTTTGAGATTGTTCGTATGTCAAAGAAGGGGACTCAGAGTAGAGAGTATCCAAAAGTATTTTACACTCTATTTCGGTATTCTCATAATCTTCAAACTCAAGCAGTGCAGTGGCGTACCTAAAACCATATACCTCTTCAAAACGGCGTATACGCTTTAGGCGTGCAATGTCGCCATTGGCAATAAAATTCATCGGACAATTCTCTATTCGTTCTGTATAGTGATAGTTATTTTTGACAATCATCAACATATCGCCACTTTCAATTTGCTCCTCTGCAAACAGAGTACACCTTCTTATACCCTCATTGTAACGGTTTGCACGCTTATTTGAACGAGTAATAACGATTGTCTCATCCCTACCATACTTATCGTAACACTCCTGAAGTTTTTCTAACAACTCTCCACCACTAATAGACTCTATGTCGGCATAATTCATATCAAGATGGGGTATTTCGTATATCCCATTCTCCAACATACACCTAACGAGCGTTGCATTAAAAAGAATACCCGAACTCTGCTCCTGTCTCACTACCTCGTCCATAGTCTGATAAACCACATCTCCATAACAACTGAGTTCTTCAGGTTGTAGCGCTGGGCTAAAGTTATCTCCTACAGGAGGCAACTGCGCCGAATCTCCCACAAGCATCAAACGGCATCGTTTACCGCTTCGCACATAATCTATCAAATCATTCAATAGAGAACCACTTCCAAACGGACTTTTGTCATAGCTACTGCCGGTTGAGAGCATCGATGCTTCATCCACGATATAAAGAGCATCAACCTCTCTATTAAGGTTTAGTGAAAACTTAGACTCATAAGCAGCGTTTGTCTGCTCTCTATATATTCGTTTGTGAATTGTTAGCGCTTTTTGATTAGAGTATTGCGATAACACCTTAGCTGCTCTCCCCGTTGGGGCAAGCAAGATGGTCTTTATTCCCAATTGGTTTAGAGCTGCGACAATAGCTGCAATAATTGTCGTTTTTCCTGTGCCGGCATATCCATTGAGGATAAAAAATCTCGAAAAATCATCATCTACAAGGTAGTCCGCAAATGTTTCTATAATTTTTTTTTGATTTTCCGTTGGTTGAAACGATAATTTTGCGTAAATTTGGGTCGCAATTATGATGCTTTGCATTTTCGGTTGTTTTATTTGATTACAAATATACTATTTTTTTATTGTCGAGCAACTAAATAAAAAAATTATAAATTAAAAATTATTTCTAAAATGGGAAAGAAATTACTTCAATTAGTGCTTGCTTTGGCTATCATTGGTCTGGGCTTCTATGTTTATGTGCTTATCTCTACCCCTATTAAGTTTGCAGATGAGCAGAAGGTTCGTGAGAAGGCGGTTATCACTCGCATCAAGGATATCCGTACCGCTGAGCGTCAGTTCAAGAGCAAGTATCAGCACTTTACCGCAGATTTCGACTCTCTGATTAACTTTGTTCTCTATGAGACTATGGAGGGAGAGCGCAAAATTGTTGACGAGGATGACTCTGTTGCTATGGCTCGCCTTAAGAGACTGAAGAAGAAGAATGTTGAGAAGTTTACCTACTCTGTAAAGGACTCTCTTTTCAAGCACTTATCAGAGGAGGATGTTAAGAACCTTCGCTACATCCCTTATTCTGACAATAAGGAGTTCTATCTTGAGGCTACAATCCTTACTACCGAGTCTAAGATTGTCATCCCTACTGTGGAGTGCCGTGCACCTTATATTACATTCCTTGACACCGTTGTTTACCGTCAGGAGGTTATCAACTTGGTTGACAATTGCTTGAATGTACTCAACAAGTATCCAGGAATCAAGTTCGGCTCAATGGAGAGAGGTAACAATGAAGCAGGTAACTGGGAGGAGTTGTAATAACTCAACAACTAAAGCGTCCATCCGTTTAGCTTCGGGTGGACGCTTTTTTTCTGCATCTGTCATAAATGGCATTGCAGAGTGTGAGGATGTCGAAGTTATTGTCGATACTCCACGCGCATCTTTAGTACCCGCAGCTATGGCAGATGCTGTACCCGCACAGCGTATTCTTGAACTATCCCAACTTGAATGTAACCAAGATGAGATTGCTATTTATAGTCAAGAGAAGGGTGCTCGTAAGGCTGCTATTGCAATTTCTGCTACAGCTTATAACGCTTTAATCGAGCGCTTTGGGTCTCGGCTACATATTACCACACCACTACTCAACGAGACTCATAGCAACGAGCAGTGTTTGGCAATAGAGGTGGGCGAATATTGCGGTTATATTAGAGCCTATAAAAATGGGCTTCGATTTGCTGAAACAGTAGAACTAAGTTCAGGCGAAGATTTACTCTACTATATAACTAAAGTATTAGAAGTAGTCAAACTACCTACAAATACCCCTATATATATTGTAGCAGATAAGAGTCTGTGTAAGAGAGTGAAAAAATATTATAAAATTATATGCGAATAATTAGCGGAAAATACAAAGGTCGAGCCATCAACCCTCCTAAAAACTTGCGCGCACGACCTACAACGGACTTTGCCAAAGAAAACTTATTCAATGTTCTTAACAATATTGTAGACTTTGAGGAGTGTGATATTCTCGATCTTTTCGCTGGCACCGGCTCTATAAGCTATGAATTTGCCTCTCGTGGAGCAAAAAGTATCACAGCCGTCGAGATTAATGCTACCCATCATAATTTTATCCGCACCACTGCAAAAAGTTTAGGTGCAGATAACATTTTTGCTGTCAAAGCCAATGTTTTCCTCTATCTTCGCAACTGTTCTAAGAGTTTTGACATCGTTTTTTCTGATGCTCCATATGATTTAGAGGGCTTAGAGCAGGTTGTGGAACTCGTTCTTAATGGAAATATACTCCAAGAAGAAGGAATTTTCATTTTTGAACACTCAGATAAGTACAACTTTGAAAATCATCCATTATTTTGGCAGTCAAGAAGTTACGGCAGTGTGCATTTTTCATTCTTCAAAAAGTGATATTTTTTTTGTAAAAAAGTTACAAAAAAGTTTGCAGAATAAAATTTTTGCTCTATCTTTGCACTCGCAATCAGGAAGGAACAAGCGATGAACTTCTGAAAGCAAAGGTTCTTGGTGCGTTAGTTCAGCTGGTTAGAATACGTGCCTGTCACGCACGGGGTCAGGGGTTCGAGTCCCCTACGCACCGCACCAAAGAAGACAATCGAAAGGTTGTCTTCTTTTTTTGTGCATACTCAGCAAGTGTATCCGATTACATCGGAACTATGTAGCAAGGCTTGTTACAATGTGTGCAAGCACCAAAGAGACACGCCTTACTACATATCGTGCTTTATTCAATATTATCAACAGTTACAGTCACTGATTTTCCTTTTAGGTGAATTGTATACATATTACCTTTCTTTACCATATAATCTGCATCCAGCGGAACATAGCCATTAACTCCTTCGTTAATATCGCAGATTAAATAAGCCTTCTCCATCTCTGCAACTGTTTTGAAGTGATACGAACCCGTGCTGGACCGAACATTGGTCACTCCACCTCCAATTACGAATATGTGGATCCAGCATTTTTGGCTACTCCTACCTGTTACACCACAGCCGATGTAAGAGTATTGTTTCATAAGTATATTTGTTCTATGTCCTGGAGACTTCATCCAGCCATCAATTGCCTGAGATGGAGTAAGTGGATATTTATAAGCATTTTCGCCCATTTTCCATTTTGAAGCAAATGAAGGATTAACAGCAGTAGAAAATTTTGAACCATTAGGGCGGCGGTGGTCTTGCCTATAATCTACAACAATCTCTTTAACACGAATATCGGCAGCATCCACAAGAGGAGCGACCATTACCAAAGGAGAGTCACCTTGCTTGTAACGCTCAATATTGGTAAGACGGAGCAGTTCCCACTCATCGTGACTGACAGCTATTTCTGTAGGGATATTTGCTCTGACTTTGGCTATCTTGGTCGAAATACGAGGAATACGCTTTTTACCTTTAAGCTCCAACTCAAAGTTTATGACAATTTTGCCTTCATTGTCATAAGTGGCATTTGTTTTTGAAAAGCCGGTACAGATAAGTTTTGAACCATTTTTCAAAGAGTTAGATGCTACATCTATTAGTTCTTGTTGTGTAGTATTATTGGTTACAGCATAAGCATATAATGCTTTAGAGAGCGCACTAAAATCGGCATCTATCGCCGCATCAGCAGCAGTGCCCTTTATAGGAAGAACTTTATGGACATTGATAATATCCCTCTTATCGCCATGTGAAACGATTAGGTTTCCAACTATACTTCCTTGAACCTTTGAAGTTGAGGCTGTATATCTATAATTTTTATCCCACTCAGCCTTTGTGCCATGAATTGCCGCCCTATTCACAGCATCTAATACCTGATCGCCTGTTGTTTTAGAAGTAACTGATATATCTTTTAGAGCTGCTTTCATAAGTGCCATATCCGCATTTAGCTTTGTAGCCTCAGGAGATTTATTGAGCGCTGGTATTACAGCACAAAAACCATATCTCTCAATAGTTATACCATCATTTTTAATTCCTATTGTCATCGAAAAATGACCATCGTTGGTTTGAGTAGGTATCTTTCGTGTATATCTATAAGTTCCTCCAGCACACCATATCTCAGCCTTTGGGAGTTTACTTCTTAAATATGCAAGCACCTCCCTGTCGTTTGTAGCATTAGTTGCTGTATACGCAGCTGCAAGCTCTGCAAGCTTGGATTTGAGTTTATATTCCGGAGTATTGGGATTTTCCCCGCCAAGCGTTTTCCATGTATATTTAACAATAATATTTTTCTCTCTTGTTTGAGTAACTATCGCCTTATGCCCATTGATGGTAGCATTAATTCTACTTGATGTGGAGAAAATATTGGATGAACTTGCCTTAATTCTCAATTTGACGGTAATAGTATAGTCATTTCCCTGAACAAAGAGACCATTATCAAATGTGCCCGTCCAAAGCACTTCATAGACCTCACTACTTGCAGTTTCAGGGACACTTGCCTTAAAGGAATATTTTGCACCAACCGCCGGCTCTGTAGTTGTAATTACCACTTTGGTTACATAAGCTGCGGATGCTGAGAATGAGAAAAATATTGACAGCAGAATTACGATTAACAGTGATTTATTCTTCATAGCAAACATTTTGTTTATACGGATTGTTTTGTAGTAGTATAAAATTTACCAACGGCGAACTGCAATAAACTTGTCAAGATATGCATCGTAGTCTATCTCCCAAGTCTCTTTATTTTCGTTTGCCGAGGAAGAGACTATTGCAAAGAATAAGACGACTATGGCAATACATATTATCAGCATAACCATTAATGTAATAAAATATATTATAAAGACCTTAGCTATTAGACCTAAGAGAGTATACAAAGGATTTGGCAGATTTCCTATAAGCGTAAAGAGCAATGTAATAGCTCCAGCTGTAATAGCAATATAAGTCAGCCATTTTACAAATTCACTACCTGCAAATTCTTTGGCAAAGATACCACATAGAGCCAAAGCGATACCGGTAATTATCAATACATATTTATCAATTTTATTGTATGTAATAACGATTGTTTCTGAAAACAGAAATATGCACACCAAATATACTATGAGGCTAATTACGAGAGAATAGACCCATAATATAAATTTATCGTGCTCCGACAAGACATTTACTCGTGCTATCTCTAAAATATCATCTTTAATAGAGATTTTACCAAATATATCTGTAAAGTATTTATCTGTAATCTGAAATATATCCTCCTTAGCATCAATAATTGTCGCCTCAATGTTATTTATACTAATATTATTAATCATAATAGGTCCATTAATTCTACACCTATTGTCATTAGTATAAATTTGAATTTCGTGGTTTTTACGAATATTCTTCAGTAGCGATGACGATATTCGAACATCATCCTCTATACTATCATCTCTGATAATATCAATTTTCATTTCACTACCTCCAATTTTTATAGGGATAGTTATATTGGTGTTTTTTATCGTATATTCGACTATAGTTTTATTGTTGATTTGTGTACCATTTTTGTCCGATTTATCTCTTAGTAGCAAAAGAACAATCACAAAACCTATTGCAATAACCAATATTAAAATTAGAGTTATAAACCAATAATTTTTGAATATCGACTCTTTTTTTTGCTTCGGCACATCCGGTTCTTGAGGTTGCTGTGATTTATCTGTAGATGTATTCATAGGTAGTAGTTTTTTGTTATATTCATAATGTATGGAGAGAACCTCTCATCCTCTTTACAAATATACAAAAAAAATAGCAAGAAAATTTTAAGTCCTTGCTATTTTTCCAAAAATAAATCAGTATCTCTTGCTTCGGAATATCAACATCACTCCAATTCCTCCATAAAACGCTTTATCTCTGCCAAAACAGCCTTTGGACCTTCTAAATTTCTTGTAGCCTTTTCCAGTGGGCATAAATCTGTATTATCACGGTTGATTATATGAGGAACTATTTTGTCAAAGCTGATATCAATATCTCTGTTGCGAAGAATTTCAAGCGCCAAGTCACTCATAGTGTCGGCATATATAGATTTTACCTTACCCAAAATCATAAGCGCCGCAGCAGCCTTGCCGACAACCTTATCGGCTATAGACGCCCCATATAGTAGATCTGGAAATTTGGTGTATATCTCATATAAGTCTTTTACACCTCGCCCATAAAACATATGTAACTCTCCCCTATTTTCTATCACACACGAGCATTCGGTGCTGTGCAAACTTTTAATTAATCTCTCCATTAGTTTGAATAGTAAAGTGGTCGGTTACAGCGGCACAAGCCGCATCGCCTGTAATATTTAGTACTGTACGAAGCATATCGAATATTCTATCAAGCGCATAGAGCAGTGGTAATCCCTCAATAGGTATACCCGCGCTTACAAGCACCGCTACAACCATCAGCGTAGGACCGGGAACACCAGCCTGACCTATTGAACCAAGCGAAGCCGTAACTGTTATGGCAATATACTGCGCCATTGTCAGCTCAATGCCATAGAACTGCGCAAAGAATATCGCCACAAGAGTATAGTAGATTGCATTACCTGTCATATTTATCGTTGCACCAAGTGGAACAACAAAGCCTGACACCTGTTGTGATATCTTCATCTTGTCACACGCCTCCATAGTAACCGGCAGCGTAGCCATACTTGAAGCGGTCGAAAAGGCAATTATCTGAGGACGAACCATTGCACGGAAAAACTCTATAATGCCCACCCCGGAAAATAGTGCTATCGTAGTAGGATATACAACAATACCCATAACAAATACCGCCAATAGGTCAACCCACAGCAAATTTGCAATCTGAAGCAACACAGAGAAACCGAAAGTTCCCGTAGCTTCCGCCATAAGTCCAAAGACACCAAGTGGAGCCACAAGCATAACCTTTCCTATACACCAAATAAGTGCCTCAAGAATATAGTTTAACCCAGCATTGATTTTGTTTCGCTTCTCCTCGCTCAACGCAGCAATGCCAAAGCCGAGAAAGAGTCCAAAGACAATGATTTGCAGTATATTACCCTCAGCAAATGCCTGAATAGGATTTGCCGGAATCATACCGATAACTGTCTGCCAAAATCCAGGAGTTGATGCTATTTGCTCCGTTGTGCTTGTTGCTGAATTTATTAGTCCAACGCTCTCTGCGCTAAGTCCCGCTCCTGGTTGAAAAATTAACCCAGCCACTATTGCAATTACTATTGAGATAACGGTTGTAAGGAGTATATAGCCGATGCTGATAACACCGATTTTGCCTGCCGAGCGACTACCACCGAGCGTTGCAGCACCAGAGATGATAGATACTGCCACAAGCGGCACTACAAGCATTTTTATAAGCTGAATAAATAGTGTTCCAAGTGGCGCAAAAACACTTGCTCCTTCGCCCATTGCCACACCCACAACAATACCTGCGACCATCGCCACAAGTATCCAGAAGCCGAGATTTTTCACTATTGACCCTTTCATAGCTTTTAGAATTTAGCGACAGCAAAGGCGATATTTGTGCGATCCTTGCAGTATGTACTATGGTCGCCCATTGATATATTCCACGCGCAGTATTGGTTTTTATATACCTCATTATTCTCTGTAGATGACCAGAAGTAGGTGTCTAATTTGCGAGACAATTTTGACTCAAGGCTACTACGGAGTCTGTAAATCTTTGTCCACTCCTCCTTTGCAGGAAGGTACCAACCGCTACCCAAATTCGCACACCAATAGAACAATGGATATTTACTCTGCCAACCGCTTATCTGCTTGACAACATCCATATTCTTCTGACCGTCATAGATATCTGTCGCACCAATAAATTTAGACTGCTCTGCACCAGTTGCCCACATTAGCTCAGGCGAGCACTCGATACTAATAATCTTGCCGTGACGACCCGTAGCATCTACCTCAAAGACAACACCCTTCTTACCATTCTCATTATAGAGATCTCCAACACGATAAACTTTGCTTGAAGACTGCAAATAGGTAGTTGAACTACTGCTTGAATTGTTTATCCTAACTTTTGCTACAGCAATAGCATAACTGTGATAGCTCTTTCGGCTTTTGAGATTACCACCATTCTTCATTCCGACATCATAGACACACTTCATACCACCCTCTTCTGTGTAGCTCTCAGTGGATGAGAAGTAGAAGTTGATGTCAAGTTTGTCAATCATGTGTGGCTCAATCAGAGACTTATTCTGCTGAATTGTCTCTAACTCGCCCTTTGCAGGTAGATACCAACCCTCGCCAAGATTTGCACACCACGCAAAGGCAGGATATTTTGTTCGCCAATCGGCTATCTGCTTGACAATCTCAAAGTTTGCCTCTCCATCCGCAGTGCTTGTAGCTGCAATATTACGCTTTGCTTCACTGCCTACAGCCCATACGACCATATTTGCACTCTTTTTGAGGCTTACAATCTTGGCGGTATTGCCGTTAATCTCAAAAATAACACCCCTCTTTACTCCGTCATCATAAATATCGCCGACCTTAAAGTTACCACTAACCATTGGCGTTGATGTTGGCGCTGGAGTATATGATGAATTACCACTACCAAACTTAGCAACTGCACGGACATAAATTGCTCCGTGCTTATAGTAAGTACCTACATAGCCATCTGATGTACGAATATGAATAGCTCCATAGCTACCATCATAAAATCGGTTAGTCTCTGTAGAAGTCCAGTACCAACCCAAATCTCCTCTATTTACTATCTTCACGCCACCCTTTGCCTCAATGGTTGCATTGATAGCGTTGCGCACAGCTTCGTCAAGGACAAACTTCTCAACCTCCTCTTTTGCAGGCATATACCATTCGTTACCTAAACTTACACACCAATTAAAAGAGGGATATTTTGCCTGCCAACCAGATATAGCCTTGACAATATTGGTATTTTTCTGTCCGTCGTCTGTATACTTTACGCCAATCAGTCGCTTCTGCTCTGCCTTGTCGGCTGCCCAGACGACCTTTCCTGGAGCCTGTTGCAAATTCAAAATCTTACCACTGCGACCATCTGCACTTACCTCAAAGACAACACCCTCTTTTACACCGTCATTGTAGTAGTCGCCAACCTTGTAAATACCCTTACCTGAGGCAATTTGACTGCTTGGTGTCACTACAGTAGCTGAAGCTGGAGGAGTTTGCTTTGTTAGCGAAATATTGGCAGTTGTAGTCTTACCCTCTGTAACATTAACAGTCTGGGTCTGAGAGTTATAACCAACCTTAGATACCACAAGTGTATGATTTCCCACAAGCACATTACTAAGTTCAAGAGGTGTTCTACCCGCAGCATTGCCATCGAGGGTCACATCTGCCATAATTGGCGTTCCTGAGATAAGCAGTGTACCATATATAGGTGTTGGTGCAGGCAGTGTGTAGCTTTGATTTTGCTCTTTTGAAGATATCTGCCTTGTTATAGAAGTGGTGCGATGTCCAGCCTTGCGAGCCTCAAATATGTATGTCCCTGCCGCCAGCGTTCCACTCCAGCGACCATTACCTTTCATAATATTATTTACCCAAATTTCAGCACCCTCTGGAGCTGTTATTGTCACTGTCGCCACATCTGCCGTAAGAGTAATAATCTTCTCAACCTTACTACCAGAAACGGTAAACGAACCACTCTGTGAGTGGTAACCGGACGCGGAAACAGTATAGTTATATGCACCATTCTCAAGTACAACCTGCATCGCTCCATCCTGAAGTGTGTAGAGTGTACCATTTATTGTCACTACAGCATTTGTCGGCTCAACAGCAAAGACGACATACTGAGGTTTCGATGCCTGAGTGTCAACCATCTGCCTAAAAAATATACTATTTGCGTTGACTGTAATCGCCTGTTGATACTTAATACCGCCATACTCAACCATCAAAGTATGGTCACCCGGTAACACATCTTTAACAGTCAAGATAAAGTCTCTATCTGTGCGTCCCTTAAACTGTTGGTCCAGATATACATTGGCATCAGCAATATTGGATGCCACGGTTATGGAGTATTGTTGATTTAATAGAGCCTCAATATAGTACTCCTTATTCCCCTCAAGATTTAGATTTATCTCATTCGAGTCGCCAAAATCATTATGATGCAGGTAGAAACGAGTATTGGCTTTGGCTGTCATCTCAAGAATAAGCCCATTCTCATAGTCGGCTGTTGCGCACCTTGTAAGTTGGTTATTAGAGATAAGTTTTACTTCTAACCCATCAATCTCTTCACGAGTCATTCTCTCAACCTTCATTTTAATTCTGGCGCATGGATTACGAGAACTATCGAGACCAATTGGATCAATATTCACGCCCGTAAGGGCATCTTGTTGCACAGCACGCAGTGACGCAATGTCAATAACAATAGAATTTTCTACCTGTGCCGTAGCTGTTGCACAAATCAGTAGTGATAGAAGTATTGTAAATATCTTTTTCATATTCAGTATGTTATCAGTTTTAGAATGAAGTCACTGCACGAACTGTATATTTAGCAAATTTGTTTCCTGAAATGTATATCGTGCCCTTTTCTTTGTGGTAGGCGTATGCTGTGCAATAAGCACCAACCTTTTTAGAGAATTCGGTTGAAGACCAATACTCTTCATCCTTATATAGCCTCTCTCCACCGTACGCTACAACTGTTTTGTTTACAGCATCATAGGCAGCAAATAGGCTCTGTAATTCGCCTATTGCCGGGAGATACCAACCCACGCCCAAATCGACGCACCACGCAAAGGCTGGATAGTTTTTTCGCCAATCTTTTCTGCGAGAGACTTTTGCTAAATTATGTATGCCCTCTGTTTTGTGCTTTGCCTTTATTAAAATTTCTTTATCTTTATAACTCCAATACAAACCATTTGAAGAGTTTGTCATACTTACAATCTTGCCGTGATAGCCGTCTGAATCCACCTCAAAGACCACACCCTCCTTTACGCCATCGTTGTAGTAGTCGCCTACCTTATATGGAGCAGATGTTCTACTCTTTGTGATACTATTTTTCTCAAAAGCATATACAGCACGCACAGCCTTCTCAGTATCCTTCCTTATCCAACAATTATCATGACCAGACTTAAAACCGAGGTTATGTGCGTAGTTGTCATTATATTCTGAGGAGGAGTGAATATATGCGTCTTTATTTTTTGAGCCCAATGTAGCCATCCCATTTCGGCTCAACACCAGATTTATCTGCTTCTTATTCTCATAAATCATTCGTAGTTCTCTAATTGTTGGCAGATACCAACCCTCGCCTAAGCCGGTACACCACCTGACTGCTGGATAGTCTGTTGCCCAATTTGGCATAGCCATAATTCTAGCCATATTATACGATGCATCTGACCAATCTGTCGCGTGGCAGTATTGTTTTTGTGTGCTCCACTTTGCTACCCCCTCTACAACAGAGACGATTTTTACTTGTGGAGCGGTCTGGAATACAATGCCCTGAACTCCGTTTACGGTCACTATATCGCCGATTTTGTAGTTATCTTGAGCTTTATGCTCTGTAAGGGAGACGCTGACAGTCGCCGTTTTACCCTCAGTAACTGTTATACTTTGCGAGTAAGGTGCGTATCCACTCTTTGAGACAGTAACCTTGTGATTTCCAATAAGTATGTTACTAATTTCGAGTGGCGTTGTACCTACACTCTTGCCATCTATAGCAACATCCGCCATAAGAGGCGTGCCATCAACCATTACAGAGCCTACTATTGGCGTTGGCGCTGTAAGAGTATAGCTCTGCTGTGGTTGCGCCGAGGTAATATGCTTTGATAGCGTAGTTGTTCTATGCCCCGCTTTACGAGCCTCAAAGATATATGTTCCCGAAGTCAGATTACCACTCCAACTTCCCACACCCCTCTTCTCGCCATTTATCCAAATCTCAGCACCATCTGGTGCA
>JAZNTY010000164.1:0-4317 GCA_045592005.1 Alistipes sp.
GTGTATACACCTTAAAAAGATTTAATTATGATTAACATTGAGTTGTAATCCTTGTTATAATGGAAGGTGTATACACCAAATTAGGCGAATGTTGGAAAAGAAAGGAGGTTGTAATCCTTGTTATAATGGAAGGTGTATACACCTAATAAGATGCAGGGCGTATAAAATCAATTAGTTACAGCGGTTATTTTGAGAATAAAGTTCAAAAATTTGTGTGTTTATGATTGGCACGGAGCTTTTTCTCTCATTCCACTACCACAAAGATAGCTTTTTTTCTTGATTTAAGAATATAAAAAGAGGTTTTTATCAATCTTGTTAAGCGTTTTTAGTGGAGATGCTGAATTGTAGCAATTAAAAAGAGAATTTGAGTTGTAGGAAGTATGTTCTTGGGTAGCTGTAGAGCAGGTATGAGTTATGTGGAGTGACGGTAAAACTCTGCCAGCGATATCTCTTTGATAGGCGTGAACTCTCATAGGCGCGGTAGAGATTATCTCTTTTGCCCAAAAGATTATCGACAGAAAGGAGTATGGTCACTCTTGCGCGCGGGTGGCGGTCGAGAAAGCGTGGAGCTACGGTGGTCTTATATAGTCGATTGTCAAAGTGGCTGAGGTAGATGGTCTTAGAGATTGTTATATCTACCGAGTGTGCAGCCTTAAGTCGTTCTTGACTTAGGAGTTGTTGGCGGGATAGACTATTGGCAGTATATCGTAGCACGCTCTCTGTGCGGCGGATAAGGGTTGGCAGGATATATCTCACATCGTGGTATTGATATCCGATAGTAGCTCTCCAGCCGCGGTTAAAGTACTCAACCTGAGCCAAAGCAGATACAGCCGGGGTAATGCCTGTTCGCAGGTAGCTGATATTGTTCAATCTATCGTCTGCAAGTAGTGCATTTGTGGTGTCGGAGTAGACTCTTATCCGTGGAGAGCCTGCGTATCGGTACCTGCCTGCTGTGGCGGCTGCTGAGAGTCTCCAATGGTCAGCAAGCTTATAGAGAGCCTCCACCTCAATACCTAAGCTGAGGGTAGAAAGTTCGCTGCTAACTACATCGGCATATTGTGAGGCTATATCATAGTAGAGGTGCGATACTTCGGTGGCTTGCGCTGTGTAGTGTGCAAAGAGGGCTGCTTGAAGGGCAAATAGAGGTGTTGCGTAGCTGTATGTTAAGTTGGAAGAGAGTTTAGAGTATGAGGAGGGACTCTCTATAGTGCGGTTATTATATTGGCTTTGCAGAAAGAGGTCCTCAGGGTCGGGGGTTGTATGGTGGTAGCTGATAGAACTGCTCAGTGTGTGACGCTCATTGATATTATAGCTTGCGGCAACGGCTGCTGACCAGGGTGCAAATGTTATCCAGCGGGAGCGACCATAGGAGTTATCAGCAAATAGACTTTTGCGGAACAGACCCTTACGGGAGATGGTTTGCGAACCAATTTTAGCCTCGGCTCTGATATTAAAGTGTTCCGAGAGGTGTGATATAGAGGTAAAAAGTTCGGCAGAGAGGTTGTCGGTGGCATAGTTGTAACTATAGATATCTCTCTGTCCAATAAGGCGGTCGGGGTTGTCTGCGTTGTTGTGTAGTTTGTTACTAAAGGAACTGTCGTCAAATAAAAAGTAGTCTATATCACGAAAAGCCTTACCGCCAAGCAGGTCTGTTGCCCGTTTGAAGTTCCTCAGACGATGATATTGGGCTCTAAGACCGTATGTTATGGCGGTACGGGCATCTATATTTGTGGAACCGGCAAGACATAGCTCAGCTTTAGTGGTGCGCTCGATACGGTCACTGATAATGTATATAGCCTCGTCTTGCAGGTGGTTGCGAGCTATAAGTTCATCGAAATATATCTGTGTAAAACGGCTGTCATTATTTATCCATACGCCCTCTAACTTGGCGGCAAGCTCTTTGTCGGACATATAGTCCGGTAGTTGTTGATAGTTATCGGGCAGGGGCGAGCGAGATTTGAACCAATCTAAACCGCTGCGAGATGACATACCGGCGGTTAGGGCAAGGCTTGCCGAGAGGCTACTTTTTGCTGATAGCGTGCGGTTAAAGGCTGTAACGAATGTTGGTAGTATAGTCTTGCGGACATTGGCACTTTGAGCCTTGCCGTTACGATATCCCCAACTTGGGTTGTAGAGGTTGTTGCCTGTAAGACTGAAGGTTTGGGCATAGGAGGCTTTACGCATACCACGCTCGGTAGGCGAGAAGAGGAAGATAAAGGATATGTTGCTGAGCGAGTCTAATTGACCACGAGCGGTCAAAGCCATATTTATGGCGTTAGTATAGACCCCTTTGGCGTGGCTGTCGTTACCAACGCGGGTATCGATATCGGCAGCTATCTGCCATCGTTCTGTTACTTGAGCAATGGTTGAGGCTGTAATACCTGCAAGGTAGTTACGGGTAGATAAATTTATACCTACGCTGGTACGCTCTGAGGCGATGCGGAGTGTTAAGATATTATCCTGGGTAGCAAAATGGGGTTCACAATTGAGGGCTAAACGATAGGCGCGGTTGTGGCTTAACTGAGGAAGATGAATGCCGTTAAACAGATACTGACGCTCATAGAATTTTACCCCTCGGTAGCTTGTAGATACAGATTGTACCGAGGCTATAAGCTTGGCTATGGAGGCTTTTGTGGTCTGTATAACGACACTATCTGCCGCTACCTCCTTAATCTGGTCTGATGGAGAGTTATCCTCAAAGAGCTTAAAATAGCGATAATCCTCTATATCCTTCCTATCTTGCGCCATAGCATTATAGTGCAGCAGGGAGGAGAGTATAGTGAGTATGAATATCGCAAGTTTGGGTCTCATAAATAGGAAATAAGCCTGCCCACCAAATTGTGGGCAGGCTCCATAAGTGTACTATTGCAGAACAATCTCGGCAAGCATAAAGAAGTGGTCCGAAGGGTACAGTTCGCCCTTATGGTCGGTAATAACCTCACAACTCAGAGCCTTAGCTCCACCCTTTGTCATGATGTAGTCGATACGACCCTTACCAGGCTTTTCAGGCTGATTTTTGCCCTTAAAACCGTGTCCTGTACGACCATACTCTATGCCGTCGTGCAATACATCGTAGCAGTCGGTCCAGCCGTTGGAAGTAAAGTGCTTAATCTGCTCCTCATATTTGCGTGAGTTGAAATCGGCACAGATAATTTGAGGGAAGTGGGGCTGATACTGAGCAGCTTCGCGGACAACTAACTTTGCTTGGTTAACCTTCGCAGCCTTAGACTTGTGGTCGAGATGAATATCTATCAAACGCATCTGTTTACCCGTCTTGCGGTCCACTACACGAACCCAATTTGCATGACGGGCGCGGTTGGTGTTCCAACTTATGCTGCCGGCGATTGTCGGATCCTCCGAGAGCCAATAGCAACCTGCTGAAACCAACTCGTAACGGTCGCGTCTAAAGAAGATGACATTTTTACCAATAAAGTGATAACCCTCGGTGTAAGGGTCCATCTCAGGACCCTCAAAACCGAAAGCAAAGTACTCCTTAAGCTCCTTTTTGCAGTAGGCGTATGAGTCATAGATGACCTCCTGCATCATTATTACATCTGGCTTGTAGCTACGGATAACATCTATCATATACTCTTTGCGATTGTTCCACTCGTTTGGAGTATTTTTGTCAGCATCAAGACCTGTAATGCGGATGTTTGCGCTCATTACGCGGTGTATAGGATTTTGTGGCTTTTTAGCCTCAGCACCAAAACCGAGAACAAGCAGCAGAATAATTGTTATAATCTTTTTCATACACTATCCTAAATAGCCGCCATTTTCTAATAGCGCAGTTTGAACTTTCTTGACATCTACAGCTGAAGGGAGAACACCCTGTTCTAAAGCCACTCTCGCGGCAGTTCCGGCAGCCTCGCCCATAGCCATAACGGTAGACATTACGCGAGTCGCAGCCATAGCTCCGTGGTCCATAGATGAGCAACGACCGGCAACCAGCAGACCCTCAATCTTCTCAGGGACAAGGGAGCGATATGGGATGTCGTATGAGCCCTTACCATAGATAAGGGTGCAGTCCCCGCCCTCCTCATGGTGCAAATCGATAGGATAGCTTGCTACCGCAATCACATCGTCAAATCTACGAGCCTCAAGTAGGTCCTCGGAGGTCATAACATACTTGCCGACAATTACGCGGGTTTCACGGATGCCTGTAAATGGAGGTACGGTCTCTATCCACGCATTCTCAAAGCCGGGAATGTACTCTATAAGGTAGCGTGCTACATCGTACATCTGACGGCGACACTCGTGCTCTACAGCAGTATAGCTTGCAGGGTCTGTTGCATCTCCACCCGATACGCGGGTCATATT
>JAZNTY010000165.1:0-5748 GCA_045592005.1 Alistipes sp.
GCTTCTATCCTATGCACCACCCATTCACATCTCCAAAGCCGGAGGATGTTGAGTATCTTGAGTCTGACCCAGGCAGAGTAAGAGCAAATGCGTACGACTTTGTCTGCAACGGTACAGAGCTTGGTGGCGGTAGTATCCGTATTCACGATGCGCAGTTGCAGCAGACAATCTTCAAGTGTCTGGGCTTCACTCCAGAGCAGGCAGAGGCTCAGTTTGGCTTCCTCATTAACGCATTTAAGTATGGAGCACCACCACACGGAGGTCTTGCATTCGGCTTTGACCGTCTCTGCTCACTATTTGGTGGCTCGGAGTCTATCCGCGACTACATCGCATTCCCTAAGAACAACGCTGGTCGCGATGTAATGCTTGACGGACCATCTCCAGTGGCACAGGAGCAGCTTGATGAACTCTACCTTTCTCTCGTAAAGCCAGAGTAACGGGTAGCATATAACAGAAAAGAGTTGGTCAAAAGCCAACTCTATCTGTCTTGTGAGGAGCATACAAGTCGTATGTGACTGTCTTGCGAGAGGCAGACAAGGCAGCAAATGTGTTACAGTTTTTAACCTGACAACAATAAACAACCAAATTTGTTGTCAGAGTGGTGTAGTTGCAACGCTGTCAAGGCGAACAAGGCAGGAGCATACAAGTCGTATGTGACTGTCTTGTGAGGAGCAGACAAGGCAGCAAATGCGCCACTATCACAACAAAGTTATTATGAAGAATTTTACACAAATGTCTATCTTCGCAGGTCTACTGATTGGCACGGGCGGACTTGTATACCTTAGAGTGGGCGGCATAGCAGGCGCAGTGCTATTTGCATTTGGACTACTTTGCGTGGTTATGTGTGGTGCGCAACTCTTTACGGGCAAGTCTGGCTTTTTGCCATACAAAGATTTCCCGAAGCTGATAGCGATGATTATTCTCAACGCTGTAGGATGTGCTATAGCGGCATTTATTGCCTCTTATTGCAGTTCAGAGGCTCTTACGACTAACCTGCAGACTATTATTGATGCTCGCCTTACTGCCTCTTGGCACAAGGTGCTGATAACATCGGTTGGCACAGGTATGATTATGACCCTTGCAGTCTACGGTGCGCGACAGAAACACTATCTACCGTTGCTCTTTGGTGTGCCGGTATTTATACTCTGCGGACTACCCCACTGTGTAGCCGATGCGTTCTATTATGTAGCAGCGATGTTCTACAACTGTTTTGAGTGGGAACTACTCATAGCGTGGCTATGGGCTATTGCCGGTAACTATATCGGCTGCAACCTACCTCGATGGTTTATGGGCGAGGCGTTTAATGGATAGTTGTTACTCTTATCGTTTAGGCTGCAAAACTATAAATGGCACTATCATCTCCTCCATAGATATACCTCCATGTTGGAATGTGCTTCGGTAGTAGCGGATATGGCGATTAGCATCGTTGTTATAAACAAAGAAGTCGTGATTATAGGCGAAGATATAGCTCGAAGTCAGGTTACCCGATGGCAGCTGTATCTGTTCAGGTTTAGTAACCTCAAACACCTCTTTATGGTTATAAGCCAAATTACGCCCTGTCTTATATCTTAGATTTGCCGATGTTTCACGGTCGCCCTGCACGCGCACGGGATTATCAACGCGCACTGTACCATGGTCCGAAGTGATAATAACCGTATGACCGCGCTCAGAGAGGAGCTTAAGCAGGTCATATAGCTCCGAGTGTTCAAACCACGAGCGGGTAAGGGAGCGGAAGGAGGCATCATCCTCTGTAAGTTGGCGTATAATCTCGGTCTCAGTACGGGCATGAGATAGGATATCGAGGAAGTTGTAGACAATAACCGAGAAGTCGGCATTATAGACCTTCTGGATATTATCTATCAGCTTACGACCAGCCTCCGGACGAACAAGTTTATCAAACGAGAGGCGGTAATCTTTTCCTGTCTGCTGCAACTGTCGGCGCAAAAACTGCTCCTCATACATATTTTTACCACCCTCTTCATTATCATTAAGCCACTTATCGGGCATAAGTCGGTCTATAGCCAGCGGCATAAGCCCTGCAAAGATGGCGTTACGCGCATATTGGGTAGCGGTTGGCAGTATGGCACAATAGCACTCGTCACTCTGCACATCGAAGTAGCCTCGTAGCATATCGCTCACAGCACGCCATTGGTCATAACGGAAGTTGTCGATAAGCAGTAGTGTGGTCTTGGCGTTGTTATCCACCACAGGCAAAATCTTACTACGCATAAGGGTATGCGACATAACAGGTGTATCCTGGTCGCGCTTGTTTATCCAATCGCTATAGTTACGACACACGAAGCGACAGAAGGCTTGATTTGCCTCATTTTTCTGATATTGCAACACCTCACGAATACTCTCATCCGAGGTTTGGGTCAGTTCAATCTCCCAACCAACAAGTTTTCGATATATACTCAACCATTGGTTAAAAGTTTTGGCATTATCCACCATCTGAGATATACGACCAAACTCGGCACGATAGTCGGCTGTAGTCTGCTCGCTGACAAGTTGGCGCGAATGGACATGTTTTTTGACCAAAAGCAGTATCTGACTTGGGTTTACAGGCTTGATAATATAGTCGGCTATTTTGCAGCCTATAGCCTTATCCATAATATCCTCCTCCTCCGACTTGGTAACCATAATTACAGGAGTTGTCGGACGAATATCTTTAATGAGCGGCAGAGTCTCAAGACCCGTCATTCCCGGCATCATCTCATCGAGAATAATCATATCATACGCCTTCTCAGCCACCATATCTATAGCATCGTAACCGTTGTTACAGGTATCGACATCGTAGCCTCTGTTTTGGAGTGTAAGAATATGGGGCTTGAGCAGCTCTATCTGGTCATCAACCCATAATATTTTTGCAGCTGTATTCATATATAACCTCTCTGATTGTAGGATATGTTGTTTTCAAATTTTGTGCAAGACTTTGAGCGCCACACCACGCTACCGCCTCAATACCCTCCTCACTTTGCGGCACTGTAGAGCAGTTTTTTGACCTCATAGCAAACCAATGTGTGCGCTTAAGTTCCCACTTACCATAAACGCAATATGCGTGGAGTGTATTGCACACCGAAGCCACAATTTTTAGTTCCGAAACACCGGTCTCCTCTTCCACCTCACGCAGAGCTGCTGTGGCAGCATCCTCGCCCGGTTCGATATGCCCTTTAGGTAAATCCCAACGATTGCGGCGCAAAATCATCAACAGCTGTTCGTCATCATTGAACACCACGCCACCGGCAGCCTCAACAGCTACAAATTGAGCGGCAAAGTGCTCAAAGGCGGAGTGACAATCATCACACAACGCAACGATAGTGTTGCAAGTCTCGAAAAAATTGATTACTTTCGCCCTCGTAAGTTCTGACGGGACGATAACCCTCTCCCCAGCCTGAGCTACATAGTCGGCGGGGGCAAACTTGAGTGATTTATCGGTAAAGTATATGGTTATCATAACGCAAATTTAGTAAATTTTCAGAAACTGTTAAAATTTTATTTCGAGATTGTTATTTATGAAAAAAAGTTTTCTCATTATGGCAACATTAGCTATGGCTCTTGCCAGCTGTTCCGAGCCCGCCGAGCCTCTTGTTATAGACAACGCTCTTACAGCTCAAGAGATTGAGACAGCGCGTCTTACACCTGAGGTTATGTGGAAAATGCGACGCATTGGCGGTGCTGAATTATCGGCAGACGGCAGCACACTGCTCTACACTGTAACAGACTACTCTATGAGCGAGAATAGAGGTGTAACACGAATATACACCCTCGATATCGACTCCGGAGCCACTACCGAGCTGACAGACACATCCTCCAACAACACCGCCGCACGCTGGGGTAGCGATGGCAATATATGGTTCCTCTCCAACCGCAGCGGAGCAATGCAGGTATGGCGTATGGCAGCTGACGGCTCTGAGGTCAAACAGATATCCGACATCGAAGGCGGCGTAGAGGACTTTGGCGTAAGCAGCGACTGCGCAGCTTTGCACTACATCAAGTCGGTGACTGTGAAGGCTATCAAATCGTCCGATGTTCACAGCGATATGCCTAAGTCAAAGGCTCGTATATATGACGACCTTATGGTACGCCATTGGGATTATTGGGATGAGGGCAGCTATCGACACATCTTTGTTGCCGACATTATCAACGACACTTTGGCAAATATCCACGACATTACCGGAGCACAGGCGGCGTGGGATACCCCTCTTGCTCCATATTTTGATGGCAGCGAGATAGCTTGGCACCCGCTCTCTAAGCAGTTGGCATATACCTGCAAACCTCTTACCGGCACTCAGTATGCCGTATCGACCGACTCCGATATCTTTATCTACTGCGCAGAGCCAAACCATACTCTAAACATCAATAAAGGTGGTCACAAAGAGCCTTTTGTAGGCTACGACAAGTATCCTGTATGGTCTCCTGACGGTTCAAAGATAGCTTTCCGTTCTCAGCGCCGAGCAGGTAACGAGTCCGACAAGGAGCGACTCTTTGTATACTATCTACAGAGTGGTCAGGTTAAGGAGTTGACCGCCAACTTCGACTACAACGCTTCAAATGTTGTTTGGGCTGACGAAGATACTCTCTACTTTATCGCCCCTATTGAAGCTACGCACCAAATCTGTCGTGTAACCACTGCCGGCGATGATGTTGAGGTTATAACCTCCGGCGACCACGATATTATCTCGTTCTCTATGGCTAATGGTCGCTGTGTGGCTGCTATGCAGAAGATATCTATGGCAACAGAGCTCTTTGAGGTCGATTTGAGCAACGGCAGCCTGAAGCAGCTCACGGCTGTAAACAAACATATCTACGACAACATAAAGTTAGGCGCTGTGCAGAAGCGATGGGTAAAGACTACAGATGGTAAGCAGATGCTTGTCTGGGTTATTCTGCCACCAGACTTTGATGCCACAAAGAGCTACCCAACCCTACTCTACTGTCAGGGCGGTCCTCAGAGTGTGGTATCGCAATTCTGGAGCTACCGCTGGAACTTCCAGCTTATGGCGGCTCAGGGCTATGTCGTTGTTGCACCAAATCGTCGCGGTTTGCCATCCTTTGGTCAGGAGTGGTTAGACCAGATTTCGGGCGACTACTCAGGGCAGAATATCCGCGACTACCTCTCGGCTATAGACGATGTGGCAAAGGAGAAGTGGTGCGACAAGGAGCGTTTGGGTTGCGTTGGAGCCTCTTATGGCGGCTACTCGGTATTCTATCTGGCAGGACACCATCAAAAGCGTTTCAAGGCATTTATAGCACACTGCGGTATCTTTAACTTCGAGTCTATGTATGGCGAGACTGAGGAGCTCTTCTTTATAAACAACGACTACGGAGGCAACTATTGGGACAAGAGCAACAAAACCGCTATGCGTTCCTACGCCAACTCGCCACATAAGTTCGTCGACAAATGGGATACACCTATACTCATTATTACCGGCGAGTACGACTTCCGTATACCGTACACACAATCTCTACAGGCATTTACAGCAGCTCGACTCAGAGGTCTTGATGCGCGCTTGGTAGAGTTTGAAAACGAGGCACATCAGGTATTCCGTCCTCAAAACTCCCTTGTGTGGAACAGAGAGTTTTTTGGCTGGTTAGACAAGTATCTCAAGTAGAAGTTTTTTGCTACGCTATATTCCCGACATTCAGATTATTTGAGTGTCGGGTTTTCTCTCTTAGAGGCTGTTATACATGTCAAAAATTAACCATTTATGGGGAAAAATTAACAATTCGTTGAAAATATTTCATATA
>JAZNTY010000166.1:0-6726 GCA_045592005.1 Alistipes sp.
CTTAGCAAAGTTCTCCAACATATCCTCCGGAGCATTAGGCATACCGTACTGAGCAAACTGTGCTGCTGCAATATCCTTAGCCTCAGCAGCTGCCTCCTCCTCAGAAACTGAGATATTCTCGGCAGTGATAATCTGACGCTGGATATAGTTCCAAGAGAACATCTTGATAAAGCCATCGAAGTCCTTCTCAATATCCTCCATGGTAAACTTACCCTCGTTGATAGTGAAGAGCCAGCGCTTGAGGAACTCTGTAGGCATTGCCAAAGCAGCCTTCTCAAGCATAAAGTTACGAACAGTAGCTGCAAACATATAGTCGCACTCACGAGCTGTCTCCTTCTCAATCTGCTGGTCGATATAGGCATCAAGACCCGCCTTGTCGGTTACATTACCCTCAGGGAATGCTGTCTTGAAGAACTCCTCATTAAGCTCAGGGTTAGCAAACTGACGGATTTGTGTAATCTCAACCTCAAACTCTGGGTTAACATCCTTCAACTCATCCTCCTTGATGTGGAGCATTGCGGCACGCTGTGCATCGGAAGAGTACATCTCGTTGATATTAATAGAGGTTTTATAACCAACTTTCTTACCAATCCATGGCTTACGCTCCTCTTCTGACATAGAGATAAGACCGATGTAAGCATCCTCTACGCGCAAATCGCCATTGTCAAGAGTTACAGTGAGTGCCTCGTCCTTCTTAACCTTGTCAACCTCTACCAACTTGCCAAAACGACGGAGGTAGTTGTCAAGGAAGTTGTTGTGCATCTCCTTGTTAATCTTGATTTTGTGATATGTAACCTTGTCTTTGTTAGAGAGTGTTACATCATATTTTGGAGCCTCGCCAATCTCGAACATAAACTCAAACTCGGTGCTGTTGTCAAAATCAAAAGCACCCTGCTCCTCAGCTGGAATAACATCGCCAATGTAGTCGATTTTCTCATCCTGAAGATACTTAAATACTGAGTTTGATGCTACGCGATAAGACTGCTCGGCAACAACGCTCTTGCCATACATCTTGCGGATAATGCCCATAGGAACCATACCTGGACGGAAACCTGGGATGTTAGCCTTACGCTTGTAGTCGTGCAACATCTTCTCTACTGCCTCCTTGTAGTCAGCCTCGCCCACTACAACCTTGAGCAGTGAAACGCCCTGCTCTTTTTGAATTCTTGTAATTTCCATAACTATATATTGTTTTCGTAATTATTTCCGAAAAATGCGCTTGCTCAGCCCGCAAAGGTACAAATTTTTTTCGGATATTACATAATATCAACCAATATTTCGTACCTTTGCACTATATGAAAGGTATATTTTCCATACTTATTGCCTCGGCAATGGTAATGTCGTGTGGTGGAATGAGGGCAAGAACGCGTACCTCCTCTACTACAACATATGCCCAAATGGCACAAGTTGAGGTGGTTAAGGTTTATAATCATCAGGTTGATGCATATACTCAAGGGTTGCAGTTTGATAATGGACTGATGTGGGAGGGTACAGGCGAATATGGACGCTCCCGTTTGCAGTATACCGATATTACTACAGGTCGTAGCACCGTTGTGGCAACTCTGCCGGATAACCATTTTGGAGAGGGAATAACTCTGCTGGGCGATAAAATCTATCAACTCACTTGGCAAAATGGCATTATGCACATCTATGACCGCAAGAGTCTGAAGAAAATTGACGAGCGAAAGTATAAGGGCGAGGGCTGGGGTCTTACAACCGATGGTCAGTGGCTCTATATGAGTGATGGAACGCCTGATATCCGTGTGCTTGACCCGCAGAGCCTTGAACTCAAGCGCCGCATTGCTGTTACCTGCAATGGCGAGTCACTGCCGTATCTTAACGAGTTGGAGTGGATAGAGGGCAAGATATGGGCAAATGTCTACACCCTTGACCAAATTGTGATTATTGACCCGCAAAGCGGTGTAGTGGAGTCTATTGTCGACCTTACCGGCTTGTTGCCCGATAGCCAGAAAACCGCAACAACGGATGTATTAAACGGTATAGCCTATGACAAGCAGACCAAGCGCATATTTGTGACCGGTAAAAATTGGAGTAAAATGTTTGAAATCAAGTTGTTATGAGTCCTATAGAGTTTCGCCGCCATATTCATCGCCATCCGGAGTTGTCATTTGCTGAATTTAAGACTGCGGAGTTTATTGAGTCAGCTTTAGCTGCTGAGGGGATAGAGTTTCGCCGTATAGCCGATACGGGAGTGCTTGCCAAAATTGAGGGGCAAGGAGCACTGTCACGCGCTGTAGTGCTGCGTGCAGATATTGATGCACTGCCGATAGTGGAGCAGTCGGGGCTCGATTATGCCTCCGAGAACTGCGGCATTATGCACGCTTGTGGTCACGATATGCACGCTGCCATACTATTTGGGACTTTGCAATATCTTCAGCAGAATAGAGATTTTGAAGGCACTATTTTTGGACTCTTTCAGCCTGGCGAGGAGTGTAATCCCGGAGGAGCATCGAAGGTCTTGTCTGAAAGACCTTTTGAGGGCTACGATATAGTTGCTGTTATAGGAAATCATGTTGACAGCGGTTTAGAGGTTGGACAAATAGGTCTGTGCGATGGAGCTTTTATGGCATCCAATGACGAGTTGCGTTTTTATGTACGCGGTCGTGGTGGTCATGGTGCTATGAGGGCAAAAATTGATGATACGGTGGCTGCGGCAGCCAATATTGTTGCGGAACTTAACCGTCTAAATAGCGAGAATTTAGTGCTTTCAATAGGTAAAATATCGGCTGAGGGAGCTACAAATGTTATCCCCGATTTGGTCTATATGGAGGGTACTATGCGCACCTTTAATGAGCAGTTGCGTGGCGAGGTTCATAGGACCATTTTAGAGGTTATAGGTAGGGTAGATAACCTATTTGGGACAAAGACGGAGGTAGATATAAATTATGGTTACCCTTGCGTAGTCAACAATTCCAAGTTAGTGACACTTGCCCGAAGTGTGGCTTCTGCAAAATTTGAGACAGTGGAACTTCCGCGTCGCTTTACCTCTGAAGATTTTGGTTTCTATACTATGCAATATCCATCTATTTTTTACCGTTTAGGTGTAGGAAAGCAGGCGGGAGGCAGCCATACCTCTACCTTTGCGCCCGATGAACGGGCAATAGCGGTAGGTGTGGAGTTTATGTTGGCTCTTGCTGCAAAGATAAAATAGTTTAGACTATGAAGAAGAGAAAGAGTGTGCGTGAGTCTTTCCATGACCGCGCAAGTTTTATAGTTGGTCTGTTCCGCGAACAGCCAGAACGCAAATTTACCCTCAAAGCACTTGCTGCCGCCTCCGGAGGGGCAGATAAGGTGGGTAGAAATCTTACAAAGAGTATCCTTGATACCCTGCTTGAACAGGGATATATAGAGTGTGAGGGTCGCAGTGGCTATAAATTATCTCGTAGCAAGCTACCTCGTTATCAAGGTGTTGCAGATATGAGCAATAACGGTAATCTCTATGTTTCGTGTGATGAACTTACATCTGATGTCTTTATCCATTCCCGCAACTCTAAGCACGCGCTAAATGGCGATAGAGTAGAATTTGTTATTACCCATACAGCTCGTACAGGAGCTTTGGAGGGGGAGATAGTTAAGGTTCTTGAGCGTAGCGACCGCTGTTATGCAGGTGTGGCAGAGGTGGTCTCGAAGAGCGCTATTATAGTGGCTCCGGACTCGCGCCGTCTGCCTGTTGATATATATCTTTCACGCAAAAAGTACCCTAAAGTGCAGTCGGGCGATAAGGTGGCAGTTCGTATCAGGGAGTGGTACGACGGCGACGATATGCCTATCGGCGAGTTGGTGGATGTTTTGGGCTCTACGGGCGATAACGATGCCGAGATGCACGCCATATTGCTTGAGTATGACCTACCATATAAGTTTGAACCGGAGGTAGAGCGGGCAGCTGAGGCTATATGCGGTACTATTACCGAGCGTGATTATGCCGAGCGCCGCGATATGCGTAGCGTCCCTACATTTACTATCGATCCGGCGGATGCTAAAGACTTTGATGATGCTCTCTCTATCCGTAGCGTAGGCGAGGGTCTGTGGGAGATTGGAGTGCATATCGCCGATGTTACCCACTATGTGCGTCCGGGTAGTACTATCGACCAGGAGGCTCAAAGTCGTGCCACCTCGGTATATCTTGTTGATAGAACAATACCTATGCTGCCAGAGCGACTATCTAATGAGCTCTGTTCTCTGCGCCCTAATGAGGAGAAACTCTGTTTCTCGGCTATCTTTGTTATTGATGAGAAACTGAAGATTGTCAGCGAATGGTTTGGTCGTACGATAATCTACTCTGACCGCCGCTTTACTTACGAGGAGGCACAACAGATTATTGAGGGTGCTCAGGGCGATATGCAGGAGGAGATATTGACCCTTAATCGTCTTGCTCAGGCTATGCGTAAGGAGCGCTATCGTAAGGGGGCTATAGCCTTTGACCGCCGCGAAGCAAAGTTCCATTTGGATGAAAATGGTAAACCTACAGGGGTCTACTTCAAGGTGCAGAAGGAGGCAAATCAACTTATTGAGGAGTTTATGCTGCTTGCCAATCGCCGCGTGGCTACATTCTGCGCTAAGCGTAATGGCAAGCCTCGGACAATGGTCTTCCGTGTTCACGATGAACCTAATAGCGAGAAATTTGAGCGTTTCCGGACCTTTATACTTCGCTTTGGTCATCTATTTAAGGCTCAAAAGGGGACGGCTGTGGCTAAGGAACTCAATCAGTTGATGACCGATATTAAGGGTAAGCCTGAACAGAATGTGGTCTCAATGTTGGCTATTCGTTCTATGTCCAAGGCTGTATATACAACAGCGAATATAGGTCACTATGGTCTTGCTTTCCCATATTATACACACTTTACATCTCCTATCCGTCGCTATCCTGATATGATGGTGCATCGTCTGTTGCAACACTATCTCGATGGTGGTAAGAGTGCAGACCGCGACTATCATGAGGCTATGTGTGAGCACTCCTCAGAGCGTGAGGTTGTAGCAGCTGAGGCTGAGCGCGCATCTGTAAAATATAAGATGGTAGAGTATATGGCAGATAAAATAGGCTGCGAGTTTGATGGTCATATTTCAGGTCTGTCGGAGTGGGGTGTGTTTGTAGAGTTGGAGAACTCTATTGTTGAGGGTATGGTCGCTATGCGCGATATTCAGGGCGACTACTATCGTTTTGATGAGGCTCATTATGAGGTCTATGGGCACTCTACGGGCAATGTACTCACTTTGGGCGATAAGGTTAGGGTAAAGGTCAAGAGTGCCGACCTGCGCCGCCGTATGCTCGATTTTACCTTTGTCGAGATTGACGGCGAGCGTGTGGATGAGTTTGCACCAGCCACTCTAAAAAAGAAATCTCGCAGATAATTATGCTCTCACTCAACGATATATATACAAAGTCGCATAATGGCGAGCCCCTTAGTTTTGAAGAGGCTTGTCTGCTCTACGATACCGCCCCTTTGGAGTCCTTAGCTGCCGAGGCTGACTTGTTGCGCCGCGAGAAGGTTGACAACCCTGAAGTTGTTACATGGCAGATAGACCGAAATGTCAATACTACTAATGTTTGTACCTCCGGTTGCCTGTTTTGTAACTTCCATTGCAAACCGCATCAGACAGAGCAACACTTTATTACCACCATAGAGCAGTATTGCTCCAAGATAGAACGCCTCTTTGAATTGGGGGGTAATCAACTTCTACTTCAAGGGGGTATGCATCCTAAGTTAGGTATAGAGTTTTATGAACAACTTTTCCGTGAACTTAAGCACCGCTATCCTTCGTTGCGCCTGCACGCTTTAGGAGCTCCGGAGGTGGCTCATATCGCTAAAATAAGCGGACTTACTACCCAAAAGACCCTTGAGCGACTTGTTGATGCCGGACTTGACTCTCTCCCCGGAGCCGGTGCAGAGATACTAGTGCCGCGAGTGCGTAAAATTATCTCGCCCGCAAAACCGAGCGTGGAACAGTGGGTGGAGGTTATGCATCAGGCTCATATGATGAACCTGCCAACCTCCGCAACAATGATGTACGGGCATATTGAGACGCCACATGAGCGTATTGAACACCTTATCCGTATTCGTGATTTACAGGCTATGGTGCCGGAGGGGAATTATGGTTTTATAGCTTTTATACCTTGGATATTCTGCTCCACAGGTACACGATTAGAGACACAAGGGGTCATCTCCCACTTCTCTCCACTTGAATATATCCGTATTATCGCCACTGCGCGCCTTGTCCTAAATAATATCCGTAATATTCAGGCTTCGTGGCTTACTGTGGGAAAACAGACGGCACAGGTGGCGCTCCATAGTGGTGCTAATGACTTCGGCTCCATAATGATTGAGGAGAATGTAGTCTCCTCAGCCGGTGCCAATAACCACTTTGATGCCGACTCTATTCAACGCGCCATCCGCGAAGCGGGGTTTACACCGCGTTTAAGAGACCAGCTGTATAATATCTTAAACTAACAGCTAATAGCAAAAAAATACCAGAGTCGAAACTCTGGTATTTTTTTGTTGTCTATTTCTTAAGTCCCATCTGGTCTATAAGCGCCTGGGTTTGAGGCTTATGACCGCGGAACTCAACATAGAGGTCCATAGGGTGAACCTTGCCACCAGATGAAAGGAGTTTGCGGAAGGCAGCTGCGGTCTTTGCGTCAAAGATACCATTCTGCTGGAAGAGTGAGAAGCCGTCAGCCGCAAGCACCTCTGCCCACTTATAACCGTA
>JAZNTY010000167.1:0-16517 GCA_045592005.1 Alistipes sp.
CCTTGGCTCACAGAACGACATGGCTACGATCCGACTTCCAAGTGTGGATAGTTATGCAACAGGGGATATACTCTACGGTTATATGCCCTACAATAGTGGGAGTGGCTCTTGTGATAAGGTCAAGATGGCTATCCCTCAGCAGCAGAGCGTTGATAGTGCTGGTAACTTTCCTGGCGAGGCTATGCCTATGGTTGCAGACCCTTATACACTCAGTCATGGTGATGCAGTATCGTTGCTTTTTCACCCATTAGGTGGCTTCTTGTGTTACAATATCTATAGTTCGGCGGAGTATGCGGACGAGCAGGTTGTGTCGGTGCGCTATGCTACCTCTACTCCTATTGCGGGAGAGTTTACCTTCGATATCTCTTCTGATAGTCGCACCTTGCCAACTTTGAATAACTACTCGGTAACCACCACTTTGGCTAACCGTTATGCACTTACCTCCTCGGTAGATGCAGCTACGCCTATATATATGGTTGTGGCTCCCGGCACACATTCAGGAACACTTACTGTGACAACAGATAAGGCTCTTTACACCTACACTCTCAACCGCGCGGTGGCTCGAAACTACTACTACAACATAAATATAGACCTTAGCAAGGCTGAACACCGTAAGTCCCTCACAGACTCAGAAACTATAACAGCTACGCTGACATATCAGGAGTGCAAGAGTGTTATTGCCGGCTATAAGAGTCCTAAGACATACACCAATAGTTATGGCAGTTGGATAATCTGCGCCTATGACTATGAAAATAAGGCTATACAGATTAATGACGGCAAGGTCTCTTATATCGGCACACCGACTTTTAGTGGCGCGATGAGTACCATTGAGATAAGTTTTAGCGAAAGTTATTCAGATGATATATACCTCTGCTCTGCGGCTGGTTCTACTTCGGCGGTATCTATAGTTAAGACCATAAAGGTCAGCGGCAAGAGTGTTAAAGCTGATATCAGCGATTTGGGACTTACATCTCTCTATATCCGTTCAGGAGCTTGTGCGCGCATCTCTGCCATAACAATAACCTACGGCGGAGAGTCCGGTTCTGTACTTCCCGACCCGACACCAGACCCTGACCCGACACCAGACCCCGACCCAACGCCAGACCCAGACCCACAGCCCTCTACGGCTCGCTATGTGTGGGCAGAGTTGCCGGTAATAGAGGATAGTGATAATAATGGTGTTCACGATAATGATAGTAATATCTACTATGCCCACCACCTCTGTGCCGGTAATGAGCAAAATGCACAGGGAGATGGCAAGGCGCGTAATTATACCGTTTGCTATAGTGGAAAGCACCACTGCCCGCTGTGGGTTGCGGCACCACGCCACGCGATGTATGAAGTGAAAAATACCGACCGCACAGATGCTTATGGCAAAGACCCTAAGATACCATCTTCTGTTCAGTATAGCAGCAAGAGTACCGGTGATGGCTGCAACAAGGGACATATGCTCGGCAGTGCAGAGCGCCTATGCTCAGCGGCGACCAACCGCCAGGTGTTCTACTACACCAATATCGCTCCGCAGTACTCTTCAACATTCAATACCGGAGGTGGCGCGTGGAATAATCTTGAGGACCACATTGACAATCTTGTCTGCTCAGATACCCTCTATGTTGTTGTGGGTTGTTACTTCGATAACTTCTCTCGTAATGACGCCTCAGCATCGCCAAAAACCATCTCTTTTGGAGGTAGAAACGATGTGAGTTGCCCGACAATGTTCTACTATGCTCTGCTGAGAACCAAGAGTGGTAATAGTGGCAAGCGTGTGCAGGATTGTTCTGCTTCAGAGTTACAGTGTGCGGCATTTACTATCTGCCATACGATGGAAAAGGGACATGAACCCGAAGCTGCCGATATGATGTCTATTTCGGAGTTGGAGCGACTTACAGGTTTTAAGTATTTCCAAAATGTTCCAAATGCTCCTAAGGGGTCATTTAGTAGTTCCGATTGGTTATAGCGCGTTATATACAATATAAACAGCATTCTATTCGTTATAATAAAAAACAGAAGGATGAAAAGGTTAATAGCTCTATTTATTGTTGTGATAATGGCTGTACCTACAGTCTTAGCACAAAGTTGGCTTAAGAACCGAACTGTGGGTGCTGTGGAGTTTGAAATAGGCGTAGGTCTTGCTACGGCGGCTAATAAGATTAGTAACTTTGGTGAGAATAAGCAGGGTGTAGATGCAAATGTTGAGGTACGCTATAACTTTGCTAAGGTGCCTGTAGACTTGGGACTATATTTTTCACTCTGCTCTCAATATCGTGTAGCTCAGATTGCCGGTGGCATTAGCAAGCGTACCTTTGATAGCCAAAATCTGCTTATAACCTCCGACTATAACCTTTTTCAGGGTCGTATCGCCTCTCTGTTTATGGGCGCCGGTGCTGGTGTGGCTTGGAGCGGTAGAATGGCTGACGATAGTCGCTATGGTTTTCACTTTTGCGCTATGCCGCGTGTAGGTGTAGAGATTGCCAATAGCTTGCGTATAACTGTGGCTTATAAGTTCTACGAGAGGGCAAATAACCACCTGCTACTTAGTGTAGGTATTGCCTTTGGTGGTGGAAAGAGGTAGTGTGTGACTGATTATAAATAGGCTGTCCATCTTTGCAAACCCTTGCAGACGGACAGCCTTTGTGTTTAGTTTAATACTCTACTTTGTAAAACCGAAGTGTATTTAATAAATTTTTTGTAACTTTGAAAACAAAAAACTGATACTATGAAGAGGTTTATTAAGATTTTTGGAGTGTTTTTAGCTCTGTTTGTGGCAGTTATGGTTGTCGTTCCAATGGCGCTAAGTGGTAAGATTGGCGATATTGTCAAGCGTGAAGCTAATGCTATGCTCAATGCTAATGTTGAGTTTGAGAAGCTCAATATATCACTCTTTCGCCACTTTCCAAAGGCATCGTTGGAGCTTGTTAACTTTGCCGTTACGGGTGTAGATAAGTTTGAGGGTCAGAAACTTGTTGCTGGTCAGCGTGTAGAGGTGGCTGTCGATTTGTTCTCCATCTTTGGTGAGAGTTTTGAGATAAGTAAAGTGTGGCTTATGGCGCCGGAAATTTATGGCGTCGTGGCTGCGGATGGTGCTGTGAATTGGGATATTGTCAAGCCTTCCGAGGCTCCGGAGCAGGTGGAGGAGACGGTAGAAGAGGAACCATCTTCTTTTAAGTTGTCGATAAACTCTGTTGTCGTTCAAGATGCCAGGATATATTATACTGACAATCAGTCATCTATGCACTTCCATACAGCCCCTGCATCATTGCAGCTCTCTGGTGATATGTCGGCTGCAACAACCACGCTGCACCTTGCTGCACAGGCGGGCGATATAACTTTTACAAGTGGTAAGGACTCTTACGCATCTGGTCTTACAGCGGCGTTAAATGGCTCTGTAGTGGCTGATTTGCAGAACGATAAGTATACACTTTCGGACCTTACTCTATCGCTCAATAGCGTTAAGGCTGCTTTGGATGGCTGGGTACAGTTGGAGGACGAGGATATAGTTACCGATATAACCCTTGACTGCTCTAATAATGACTTCAAGAGCATACTATCGTTGGTGCCGGTGCTCTATACTAAGGACTTTAAGAACCTGACAGCCTCTGGCGGAGTGTCGCTGACAGGTAAGGTTCAAGGTCGTATGAGTGGCGATAACTATCCAGCCTTTAATCTTAACCTAAAAGTTGATGACGGTAGCTTTAAGTATGCAGAGCTGCCAAAGTCTGTTTCGGCGATAAATGTTGTTGCAGCCCTATCAAGCAAGGGTGGCTCGCTCGATAATACAACGGTCAATATTTCTCGCTTTGGTGCTACTTTCGGTGGACAGAGCTTCAGTGCTACGCTTAAGGCTTCAACGCCTCTTTCAGACCTCAATTTTGCAGCTACAGCTAAGGGTAAGGTAAATCTAGGCGCTGTAAAGGATATCTATCCGTTGGAGGATATTACCTTAGATGGTATTATCACTGCTGACGCATCGGTTGCCGGTAAACTCTCGGATGTAGACAAGGGTGCTTATGACCGCTTAGCTGTTGCCGGTCAGGTGGGTGTAGAGGGCATAGAGGTAGAGTATGGAGAGCTCCCTACAATTCAGGTCATTAAGGCTTTAGCAACCCTCTCGCCATCAAAAATGGCTCTTGAACAGTGTGATGTTATTATTGGTAAGAGCGATATCTCTGCTAACGGTAGCTTGACAAACTATTGGGGTTATATATTGCACGATAAAACACTCTCAGGCTCGCTTACACTTAGCTCTAAGATGCTTGATCTGAATGAGCTTATGGCTGCTATGGGTAGTGATGAGTCTGTAGAGGTGGAGAGTGTTGAGGAACAACCAGAACAGAGTGTTGAGGAGCCTATGACGGCTATAGAGGTGCCTGAAAATCTCAATTTGGCACTTGACTGCCATTTTGATAAGGTGCTCTTTGAGAAGATGGTTATTGACAAGTTGACCGGCGCTGCTTCAGTAAGTGGTGGGGTGTTGTCGCTGGATAACCTCGTTATGAATATGTTTGACGGTAGTGCTAAGGCATCAGCTTCATACTCTACCGCTAATAACTCCAATCCCAGGCTTCGACTCAACGCAACATTTAACCAAGCGTCGTTTAAGACGACTTTCGCGCAAATAGAGATGATGCAAAAGATGGTGCCTCTCTTTGAGAAGGTGGAGGGTACCTATACTATGTCGTTGAGTTGCAATATGGAGTTAGACCAGACTATGTCGCCGGTGCTTAAGAGTGTCAATGGCGAGGGTAAAATATCCTCTGGCAACTTTAAGCTTACTAATGTGGCTGCGCTGAACCTGCTTGCTAAAACGGTGGGCAATGGCGCCGACCTGAGTGCTATACAGAGTTCGGAGGCTACGGTAATTAGCTTTACAATCAAGGATGGTAATATTATTACCCAGCCTTTCGATATTAAGTTGGGTAAAACCCGCCTTACACTGAGTGGTCTTACGGGTTTAGATCAGAGCATAGATTATAAGGTTGCTGTAGCTCTGCCACAAATTACCGTTCACGCTACAATAGGCGGTAGTTTTACCTCTCCAAAGGTGTCGCTCGATACAGCTAAGAGTGTTGAGAGTCTACTTCAAAGCAAGGGCGTAAATACAGAGGAGGTCACTGAGAAGGTTGCCGAGAAGGTGGAAGATACCAAGCAGCAGCTTGTTGAGCAGGCTGAGCAGCAGGCAGCAGAGATTATAGCAAAGGCGCGTGCTGAGGCTGAGAAACTTGTTGATAAAACAACCAACCCGATAGCTAAAATTGCAGCCAAAGCCGCAGCAGATAAACTTATTGCCGAAGCAGAGAAGCAGGCAGCCAATATCGTTGAACAGGCGCGAGCAAAGGCTGATGCTCAGTAGAGGATAACTTAGAGATAGCGACGGACGAGGCTGTATAGTTTTCGTCCGTCGTTATTTATTGGGATAAGGATGGTTAATTAGCTGTCTTTTTTTTGAAAATAGGAGATTTTTTTGTTAACTTTGTCAGTGTGTTTTTTGTTATACTGAGCACAATTTTTGACCCAAGCCGCAGTAATACAACTTTGTAGTAATATTTTTGCAACAAAGGGCTCTGTGATGGATGAAAAAACCGAAGAGTTATGAGTTACATTGAGCAGATTGAAAAAGATATCAGCAGCCTCTTTTCAGTTCTTGAGAGGCGCTTGTCAGAGGAGGATATGCTCCGCGTAAAGCGGGCTTATACTCTTGCTTCACACGCACACGCTATGCAGCGCCGTAAGAGTGGCGAACCATATATTATTCATCCCATAGCTGTGGCTCGTATTGTTGGTGAGGAGTTGGAGCTGGGTGCTGATGCTATTATAGCAGCCTTTTTGCACGATGTGGTGGAGGATACCTGCTACAAAATAGAGGAGATTAGTCGCCTCTTTGGTAGTCGTGTGGGTCAGTTGGTTAAGGTTGTTACCAAGGAGAAAGCGAAGGGTAATGGTTCTACGCAGATTGGGGTCTATCGTCGTATTCTGGGTTCGGTATTGCACGACCCTAATGCTCTGTTTATCAAGTTGGCAGACCGTCTGCATAATATGCGTACGCTGAGCAGTATGCGTCCGGATAAGCAGATGAAGATTGCCGGAGAGACCGACTATTTCTACGCCCCTATAGCTAACCGCCTGGGTTTGTATCATATTAAGAGTGAGTTGGAGGACCTCTCTTTCCGCTATCGTTGTAAGCGCGACTATGAGTTGCTGGAGCGCGAGATAGCTGCCGATAAGAGCCGAATACAGCGTGATTTGGATAGGTTTATAGGCAAGGTGGAGGATGTCTTTGCCAAAAATAATATTTTAGCGCGCATAGAGGTGCGTTACCGTACTCCACTGAGTATCTACCGCAAGATGAAGGAGAAGAATTGCGACTTCTCGCATATACCTGGTCGCTACTATATCCGCGTAATCTATCCTACCGTTGTTGATGGCTCTACAGAGAAGGAGTATGCTCTAAAAATCTACTCAGTGCTTACCGACCACTTCAAAGAGCGTCCGGGTAGTGTCTCTAACTATATCAGCGCTGCTAAGGAGAACGGTTACCGCTCACTCCACCTTAAATTGCTTAGTGAAAGGGGTATTTGGGAGGAATTTCATATCTCTTCGGAGCGTATGTTGCGCAACTCAACTTTAGGTTTAGCCTCTCAGGACCCAGAAAATAAGGTTGGCATCCTGACCTGGATAAATCGTATGTATATGCTGTTGAAGGAGCAGAATATCGTGGATGATAATATCTTTATGGATGACCTTGAAGCATCGTTTTATAATGATGATATTCAGGTATTTACGCCTGCTGCCGAGGCTATAATACTGCCTAAAAATGCTACTGCCTTTGACTTTGCATGTGCTATTCATAGTGATTTAGGTCTGCACGCCCACTATGCCCGTATCAACGGTCGTTTGTGCTCTATTAAAACCCCACTACAGCGTGGCGATTGCGTAGAGATTTTCAAAAGCGAAGATGTCTTTCCTGCTGAAGATTGGAAGGAGGCAGCTTGTACGGTTAAGGCTAAGCGTGTGCTCTCCAACTACTTCAATAGTCAACCAAAACCCGAATACCGCCGTTGTGACCACTGTCATCCTCTGCCTGGGGATGAGATTGTCGGCTTTAAGGACGATGATGGGTCAATATCACTCCATAAGCGCGATTGTCCAATAGCTATACGCTTAGCTTCGGAACGCGGCGAGAGCATTGTGCGCGAAAATATCAAATTCTCTGAGAAGCCGCATATCCTCTATCCTGTGCGTATCCGTATCCGCGGTATCGACCGTTTCCATTTGTTGTCCGACCTTATCGAGTGTATTACCGAGAAGCTGCATCTGTCTATGAATGGTATCTGTACTGAAACGGCAGACCATATAGGAGTGTGTACTATCGACTTCTCTATTCACTCGCTCGGCGAGCTTGAGACGGCAATGCGCTCTATTGAGAGCATCCAGGGTGTGGATGAGGTATCGCAGATAAATTTGGAATAACAGCCCCTTTTATAGTAGTTGTTGATATTGGTTTTTGGTAAACAAAAGTCATAGGGTATTGTTGGCACTACTATTTACACCTATTGTGTAATTTTTTTTTGAAAATGGTGTAATATTCCCCTCTCCATTTGCTCTATATTAAATGAAGCTTATTAACAACTTACCTTAAACACATAACAGTTATGAAAACCGGTTACTTTTCTATTCCGACATTGCCTGGACGCTGTTATGAGCAGATGACGACAAGAAATCTGCTCGACGCTACGATTGATGGCGACAAAAGGGCGCTTTGGTATCTTTTTAATGTTAAAGAGTTCACTACTCGTCGCTATTATGACCACTTCTTCTGCACTCTCTCAAAGCTCTGTAACTACTATACAGCTGAGAATAATATTGACAAATATCTCGACAGCCTTATTGAGTACCTTACGGATAAAGATTGTAAGGCTCTGCGTACTTTTAAGGGCGAACCTAATAAGGAGGAGGGTGTTACCTATAACCCAACCACTGCCGATAAGGTCTTCGAAAAGACCTTCTTTAAATGGATATCTCTTACTTCTCATCGTTACTTTATTCGCCTTCTCAAAAAAGATACAAAGGATGGCGTAAAGTATGCACCTCTTAATGAGGCTATTACAGTAGATGTTGATGATGTATATGATATCAATCGTGACTTCTGTATGGCAATACTCTACGATTGTATCACACGCCTTAAGGACGAGGAGTGGCGTTATATCGTTCTATCCAAAATGAGTGAGGACAAAATGGTTCGAAGCTCTAAGAATATCGCAGACAATCTTAATGCCCGTCGTCGTTTGGAGGCTAATGGCAAACCGTACACAATGGTCACAGAGGGTAATGTAAATAAGAAATATGCCGAAATTCGTGCGCGTTTGGGTAAGATGCTGCACGAAGCTATGGCGGGATGTAATGATTGGTAACCATAATAAAAACAGACTAAACCGGTGGGAGTGGACCACCTCTGCTCCCACTGTTAAGATAAAAAAATAATAAAAAGTATTAACTAATTATATTAAAATATGGCTAAAGTAGTATAACTGAAGAGCTCTTAATGGAGTACTCTCAGTCAAGTAATCGAATCACATCTGACCAAAGACGAGCTATCGTTCACTATTTGGCAGAGAACCCCCACGAGCTGGAAAGAGTGATGCAGATGACAGCACAAGCCCTGGAAATAGGAGTTAAAAGAGCACCAAGTAGCACAGACCGATTATCGGATAGTCAAAGTTATGTAAATGGATTAGTAGATGATAAAATGCAATTTAGAGATGGGCTTGAAGAGTTATATGACAGTCTATCAGATAGAAGTAAAATGATAAATAGTAGTGAAAATAACCCATTTCAAAAGGCAGCAGAGAGAGTGTCGCGTGTTATAAACCCATTTAGACGAGGTATCGCTGCACTGTTTGATGATGACCAACAAAGTGTTGCTGCATGTAAATCGGAAGACGATAAATCAAGCCGTAAAGATAAAAAGCATCATTAAGTAGTAAGGGGATAGAAAAAGAGAATAAAATATTTTGGTCAGATACGCTCTGATGTTGAGCCTGCGTCTATTCGCAGGCTCACGCTTTCTAAAATATGGCTGTAGCAGTCTAAAAGTCGCAACGATAAACAGCAATAATAAAAAATCATTAACGAATATGAAAAAATCAAACTATAATTACTATCTTTGCACTCTATGGAGATACTAACTAATCTGGTTGATGCCTACGGCATTGTCGGGATACTACTAACGATACTTTTATTGATACTTTTTGTGGTGCAGGTAGTGCTGCACTGCCGTAAATTCATATTCTCAAAGTTTGACTACACCTCTCGTACGCAGGTGCGCCCAGAGTTGCCTGCAGTGTCGGTTATTGTGCCACTTTTTGGCGAGGATGAGGAGTATTTGAAAGGCAATTTTCGTCAACTTCTCTCTCAAAGTAGTGTTAAGTATGAGGTGGTGGCGGTTTATGTGGGTAAGGAGGATGCGTTTTATGCCACCCTTACGCATCTGCATAAGTTTTATAAGCATCTCAAGACCACGCATATAGACTACACTCCGCAGTATCCTGTAACTATGCGTATGGCGTTGAACCTGGGCATCAAGTCTGCCAGCAATGAGTGTGTTGTTATCACTACACCCGATACTCGCCCGATAACTACCGATTGGGTCTATTATATGGCAAGTGGTTTTATGTATGGCGATATTGTTATGGGTTTCTGTAATTGGGAGAGTAAGCCGGGTTTGTTGAACCACTTTTATCGTAAATATCGCTTTACTGAGAGTCGTACCTACCTTTCAGAGGCGCTTCGTGGTCACTACTATGGTGCTTGTGGCAGTTGCTTAGGTTTTACAAAGAGTCTCTATTTTGGAGTTGAAGGTTTTCATCATCTCGACCTTACCGCAGGCGAGGATGACCTGTTTATGCAGACCATAGCGACCAAAAACAATGTTTGTGTTCAACTTGTGGACGAGGGTTGCTGTGAGGATAAGGCACCTAATAGTTTTCACTATTGGCTTACAGAGATTTACCGTCTGGGTCAGACCCGCAAGTACTATACTCAGCGCGCTCGAAACGCAGAGGGTTGTGAACTGCTCTGTCGTGTAGCTTTCTTTGTGGCGGCAGTAGGCGCTTTGGTGGCTCTGCCGTTGGAACTTAAACTCTTTGCGGCGCTGTTGGTGTTTTTGCGTTATATCACTGTTAGCCTTGTTGATAGCAAGACGGCGGCAAAGGTTGGTCAGCGCGGTTTGTGGGCGTGGAGTCCGCTATTTGACTTTTTTGAGCCGTGGGTGCGTTTTATTATTAGAGCAACGCAGCCTAAGCGTATAAATAAATGGATCTAAAAGATTTTACCACTTTGGATGACCGTACTCTTGTGCGGTTGGTGGTCGAGGGCGATAGTCGAGCTTTCGAGCCGCTCTTTATGCGCCATAAAGATGCTATATACGCTATGTTAGTCAAGCGCGCTACAAATCTTGACGATGTGGAAGATTTGCTGCAAGAGGCATTTATGAAGGCTTTTGTCAATATCAACCGTTATAATTCGGACTACGATTTTGGTGCTTGGATATGCACTATAGCTAAAAACACCTTTGTCGACTTCAATCGCTCTCGTCGTAGTAAGGCTCTCAATCCTGACAATAACTTGCCTTTGGAGGGTGGAAATGCCGCTCAAGCAGCTTCGCCGAGTCCTGAGGAGAGTATTATCAACGCCCAACAGCGTGCACAGATTGAGCGTTATATCTCAGCGCTTCCTCAAGATTATCGTACACTCTTTATTCTGCGCTTTTTGGAAGAGTATACCTACGAAGAGATTGCCGAGGCGTTGCAAATGAAGATAGGTACGGTTAAGACCCGTATTCATCGCGTGCGAGCAATGATGTGTCGATTTATCACTGACGGCGATAAGTTGGAGTAGATAATACTCAAAAATCTGAGCAAAATAGCCCTATGTATACAGCACAACTTATATTCAACTACTTTGAGACTCTTACCTTACGCCAGCGTGAGCAGTTTGAGGCTCTCTATGAGGCTTATGCTGAGTGGAACGCCAAGATAAATGTTATTTCGCGTAAGGATTTTGACTCCCTATACCTCAAACATATCCTCCATTCGCTTGCCATAGCGCGTGTATGCACCTTTGCTGATGGCGCAAAGGTGGCAGATGTAGGTTGTGGTGGCGGCTTTCCGAGTGTGCCGTTAGCTATACTCTTTCCTAAGGTTCACTTTACGGCTATAGACTCTATAGGCAAGAAGATAACCGTTGTCAAGGGCGTTTGTCAGACTGTCGGAATAAAGAATGTTACTGCCATAAATGCCCGTGTAGAGAGCGTGGCTGAGCAGTTCGATTTTGTTGTCTCGCGAGCTGTTACAGATATGTCTACCTTTATGGGGTGGGTGTGGAATAAAATCGAGAGCGGGAGGGGACACGGTTCACTACCAAACGGCATCCTCTATCTTAAAGGTGGCGACCTTGCGGAGGAACTTGCTGCTACAGGTGTTCCGTGGCGTAGATATAATATCTCCGACTTTTTTGAAGAGGAGTTTTTTGAGACTAAACAGGTTGTCTATACCGCCAAATGAGAAGAGTAGTCGTCTTATTACTGTTGCTGCCCTTGCTGCTGCCGAGGATTGCTGTAGCAAAGAGTGACCTTAACCCGCCACAAGGTGTAACGGTTATGGGTGTTGTTACATGCCAGGGTATCCCTATGCAGGGTGTTACAGTTAGCGACGGTGCGCTCTTTACTCAAACCGATAAGAATGGAGCCTATTATCTCCGTTCACTCAAATATTACGGTTCAGTCTTTGTTATTATACCATCTGGTTATGAGCCTACTGTGCGTCGTGGTATCTATCCTCAATTTTGGGCTCCACTTGCTACCAATAAGCTACAGAAGGTTGAGCGCCATGACTTTGACTTGCGACGGGTAGATAATATGCGTCACAGAGTCATCTTTGCTGCCGATATGCACTTTAGCTCCCGTAATGAGGACCTATTGCAGTTTAAGCGTGCCTGCTTGCCGGCTATAAAGCGCGCTGTTGCCGAGGTGCGCGACTCAATACCGGTATACTCTATACTTTTGGGCGATATGTGCCGTAATGACTCTTGGTACTCGCAAGATATAGACCCCACTGATGCTCTTGCAATACTCCGCTCTATGCGCTATCCTACAATGGTCTATACTGCTATGGGCGAAAATGAGTATGACGGAGCAGTGCCGGCTGGTCCTATGATTGACCATTTGGCTTCGGAACTTTATGCAGCTGGCTGTGCGCCACGCTTTTACTCGCTAAATATTGGCGAGGTCCACTATGTAGTGTTGGACAATACCATTTTCCGAAACGAAGCGGGTGGAGGTAAATATCCGACAGAGGTTGTGGGTAAGCGTAACTTCGATGTGCGCGTTGCAGCCGACTGTTTGGCGTGGTTGCGCCGCGATTTGGCTTTGGTCGAGGATAAGACAACTCCTATAATTGTCTGTATGCATCATCCGGCTATGCGTACCTCGAATAAGGGTAATATCATCAAGTCTTTCACAGAGCCTCAATATGTTGACTCGTTGCTTAACTGCCTAAAGGAGTTTAATAGAGTGCGTTTGGTTACAGCCCATAATCACCGTCGTCGTATATCGGCTCCAAAGGCGTTGAAAAATATCACTGAGCACAATATTGCTTCGCTGTCGGGTAGTAATTGGGAGAGTGGCTATAACGGCTATCCATTATTATGTAGCGATGGAGCTCCTGCGGGCTTTGAAATCTTTGATTGGCAGGGTCGTAAGGTACAGTGGGAATATCGCACTATCTACGAACCAGAGCGTACCTTTAGGGCGTACGATATGAGGGCTGTAGGGGAGTATTATCGACAGGATGAGGATGTTAAGAAGATGTTGCACGCCTATCCCAATAAGCGTGTAGACTATGGAGCTAAAGATTTTGCGAAATATGTCTATATCAACTATTGGGCTGACGAGCCGAAGAGTAAACTCGAAGTGTGGGAGGGTAACAAACGACTTAAACCTAAGCAGATATACCAGGATGACCCACTCTTTACCGTATCTACTGTTGTTATTCGCCACCGCAATGCCAGAGGTCGCAAACTTTCATTTGGTCGTAACTCATCGCATCATCTCTATAGAGTAAAGCCTGACTCGGCTTCTACAGTAATCAAAATTCGCACTACCGACCCTTTTGGTCGTACCTTTGTGGACTCATTAGTTCGCCCACAGACCGAATGGCTTAAGAGTCGGTAGTCGCTCTGTATGCTTCCGCTACTTTACTTTTACAATCGCAACGCTGATGGGCTGCATAGTAAAGCTATGTCCGGCTTTGGAGGTGCGACACTTTATCAGCCGCTTGTCATTACCAAATACCCACTCTGTTTTTTGTCCCATAGGGGCTATAGTGCCGGTAACGGTGCGCTTTGACGGGTTAAAGAGTACTAAGTACTTCTCATTGCCTAAGGTGCGGGCATAAATCATCGGATATGGATTATCCATATCGCCTACATACTCCCACTCGCCATCTACACCTAAGGCTGGAGTGGCTTTGCGCAATGCTATAAGGTCTGTAACATAGTTTAGCACCGAATTTGAGTCTACAATCTGCTCAGCCACATTTGGATATTGCGGAGCGTTGTCTACAGGTAGATATAGCTTCGAAGGCTCAGCTGTGGAGAAGCCTGCATTTTGGGTTTTGTCCCACTGCATAGGGGTACGGCATGTGGAGCGGTTGCGTGAAGATGCGCTACCCTCTTTCGGTGGCGCATACTCAAGGTTACGCATACCTATCTCCTCCCCATAATAGACTATTGGAGGTGTTGGTAGTGTTAAGAAGAGTGTAATAATCACCTTCTGCTCCTCGGCAGATGTTCGGTTCATACGACTCAGTCGCCATATATCGTGGCTATTGGTCGGCATTGAGGCATAACCGCCTATACGACGATATGTTTTGTATATGTCGGTGTATTGCTCCATAGCAGCGCGAACCTCGCCCTTGCCTTCACTGTTGAAGTAGCAGGTTGTAGGAACCATCTTATCTGTTGTCTCGCAGACAAGTGGACGATAAACTTTGCCACCTATGCCATTGTGTATCAACAGGTCGATGTTGAAGCCTGCTGAGAGCGACTGCTCAGGGTTAGACCATTCGGAGAGCATAATATTGTTTGGATAGGCGCTGTTGTACCACTCAAAAATCTCACGCCATAGACGCCTAACACCATCGCGGGTCTTGTTGTCACTCTTGACAAGCGATTGTGCCATATCTACGCGGAATCCGTCAGCACCCATATCGCACCAATAGGCGATAATCTTCTTCAGCTCTGCACGCACAGCCGTAGGACCCGGAGCGTCGTAGCTTTGCTCCCAATGGTGGTTCTCTTTTGGCGAGTAGTAGCCATAGTTGAGGGCAGGTTGTATCTTAAAGAAGTTGCGGATGTAGTATCCATCACGAGGGTAGTTGTTGTTGACAAACTTAGGTCCTGGTTTGCGATAGTTTTTACCTTCGGTCCATATATAGTAGTCGGAATACTTATTCCTCTCTGCTTTACAAGACTCCTTAAACCACGGATGTTTGTCTGAAGTGTGACCTGCTACAAGGTCGAGTAGAACCTTTATACCCATACTATGGGCTTTGTCTATGAGGTTTTTGAGGTCATCATTGGTGCCAAAACGAGGGTCTACGGCGTAGTAATCTATAATATCATAACCGCCATCTTCCCATGCGCTTGCAAAACAAGGTGATAGCCAGATGCAGTTAAAACCACAGCTGCGAATGTAGTCCAAACGAGAGGAAATGCCTTTTATGTCGCCTATGCCGTTGCCATCCGAGTCCATATATGTGGAGGGGTAGATGTGGTATATAACGGCATCTTTGAGCCACTGAGGTTCGCTCTTTGCCAATAAGATTGAGTTACTAAAGAGCAGAAGTAACGAGAGAATGAAAAATCGTTTCATAGATGTGGAATAATGCGCTCCAAAGCGATGCCTCTGGAGCCTTTGATAAGTATTGTTGTATCTTTTATTTGACTCTGGCTTAGGTAGCTAATCGCTTCCTGAGTTGTTGTGCAGAGAGTTACATCCAACCCTATGGCGTGTGCTGCTCGGCGGAAGTGCTCGCCAACAAGTAAAAGTTCACAATTTGCCACCTGAGCAGCAAGAGTCAGTATGCGGCTGTGCTCCTCTAAGCTCCACTCTCCCAATTCAAGCATATCGCCTAAGATTAACAGGTGACGGGATGCACTTTTAGAGGCTATGTTGGTTATTGCCGCCTCCATGCTTGATGGGTTGGCGTTGTAACAGTCGATAATAATCAGGTTGCCGCGCTGAGTGGTAACCTCTTGTGAGCGGTTGTTGTCAGGAATATAGCTTTCAATGGCTGCGGCAATGCGCAGTGGGTCAATATCGAAGTACATACCTACAGCCACAGCTGCGGCAATATTGTATCGGTTGTAGTCGCCCGAAAGGTGGCTGTTGTACCCCTCGCCAATAGCGCGGTCGTAATAATGAGTTTTTAACTCTTGACGCTGAGCTGCCATTTGACTCAAAACGCTATCTTGCTCAGGAATAAAGGCTACCCCTCCGGTTGCTGCAAGGTAGTCGTAGAGTTCTCCTTTGCCCCTCTTTATGCCTTCCTTGCCGCCAAAGCCCTCAAGGTGGGCGTTGCCAATGTTGGTAAGTATACCATAGTTAGGCTGCGCTATGGAGCAGAGTAGGGCAATCTCGCCCTGAGCGCTTGCGCCCATCTCTACAATGCCAAATTGGGTGGCGCTGTCCATAGATAGTAAGGTTAAAGGTACGCCTATGTGGTTGTTTAGGTTGCCATGAGTAGCATATAGCACAAATTTCTCGGCAAGCACCCTTTTTACAAGCTCTTTAGTTGTTGTCTTGCCGTTACTACCCGCTATGGCGAAGATAGGTATGCCGAGCCTTTGACGATGTAGAGAGGCAAGCTGCTGAAGAGCTGTTAAGGTGTTCTCTACTAAGAGCAGACGGCTACTAAGGGGAGTGTTATGCTCTAAGACTTCGGCTCTGTCAATAACGGCGTAAGCGGCGCCTTGCTCTAAGGCTGTGAGTGCAAAGTCGTTGCCGTCAAACCTCTCGCCACGCAGGGCAAAGAATATTACCCCTTCTTTTATGGCGCGAGAGTCGGTAGTAACCCCATTACTCTGAGTAAAGAGGTTATATAAAGTTGTAATATCGGTAGTCATTACGAAAATTTATCTCCCTGGTTAAATTTCACTTCGTCAATATAGTTTTTTATCTTCTGCTCCTCTGAGCGAGGGCAAATCATCAGCACATCTTGGGTGTCGACTACAATATAGTCGCGTAAACCATTGATAATAGCTACTTTACCTTCAGGTAACGAAATAATTGTGCCGCGAGTGTCATAGGTGTAGCAGCCACTCTGAGGCTTAGCATTGGCATACTTATCTTTACGCGAGTGTTGATAGAGGGAACCCCAGGTACCTATATCACTCCATCCGAAGTCGCCACTGTGCACAAAGACATTGTCAGCTTTCTCCATAACGCCATAGTCGATAGATAT
>JAZNTY010000168.1:0-5159 GCA_045592005.1 Alistipes sp.
TCCGACTTCGTATGATTATGGCGGGATATGAATACCGCGGGCAGATGCCATTCCGCAATGTATACTTTACCGGCATTGTGCGTGACAAACTTGGTCGTAAGATGTCTAAGCAATTAGGCAACTCGCCAGACCCACTGGATTTGATAGCTAAATATGGCGCTGATGGCGTCCGTGTAGCAATGATGCTCTGCTCAAGCGCTGGTAACGACTTGATGTTTGATGATGCTCTATGCGAGCAGGGTCGTAACTTCGGTAATAAGATTTGGAACGCATACCGCTTAGTTAATGGTTGGAGCGTTGATGAAAATATGGCTCAGAGTGCCAATAATGCAGCTGGTGTGGCTTGGTTCCGCGCAAAGCTCAATGCAGCCCTCATTGAGATTGAGGATAACTTCAAGGGTTACCGTATCTCTGAGGCTCTGATGGTGGCTTATAAGCTCTTCTGGGACGACTTCAGCGGTTGGTATCTCGAAATTGTCAAACCTGCATACGGTCAGCCTATAGACAAGCAGACCATTGAGCAGACCAAACTCTTCTTTGAGCAGCTGATGCTTGTTTTGCATCCGTTTATGCCATTTGTTACCGAAGAGATTTGGCAAGACCTTGCACCTCGCACTGCGGGCGAGTCTATAATGGTCAGCTCAATGCCTAAGGCTGAGACTACAGACGAAGTTCTACTCTCGCGCTTTGTCTTGCTTCAGGAGGCTGTCTCAGCGGTGCGTAATATCCGCAAGCAGAAGAATATGGCTCAAAAAGAGGCTGTGGAGCTTAAGGTAATACTCGACGAAAACTATCCTAAGGAGTTTGAGCCTGTACTCATCAAGATGGGCAACCTCAAGACTATAACCGCCGTTACTGAGAAGAGCGCTACCGACTCAGGCTTTATTGTCAAGACCACACAGTTCTTCGTTCCTATGGGCGAGAATGTCAATGTTGAGGAGGAGATTGCTAAGTTAGAGAAGAACCTCGCCTACTTTGAAGGCTTCTTAGCAACTGTTCTCAAAAAGCTCTCCAATGAGCGTTTTGTCAACTCCGCGCCGGCACAAGTTGTTGCCAATGAGCGTGCTAAGCAGTCTGATGCCGAGGCTAAGATTGCCGCAATCAAAGAACAGCTGGCTGCTCTAAAGTAATATTCAACTTTAGCACAAGTAACAATAAGAGAGAGGGCAAAAAAAATTGTCCTCTCTTTTTGTGCAGCAAGAAAATGGTTATTCAGGCTGATATCCCCTATCTTCCAATAGATTTGTGCCATTTGCAGCAGCTACGGCAAGTTGGTCACAACGGTTATTCTCCACCGTCTCAGCGTGACCTTTAACCCAAACAAAGCGTACGCGATGTCTACGATATATTGATAGAAAGCGTTGCCAAAGGTCTGGATTTTTCTTGCCGGCAAAGCCCTTTTTCTCCCAACCAAAGAGCCACCCTTTGCTCACAGCATCGACAACATATTTTGAGTCGGAGTATATTATCACATCTGAGTTTGGAAACTTTAGCGCCTCTAAAGCTACACATACTGCCATAAGCTCCATACGATTATTTGTTGTTAGGCGAAATCCTGCAGAGAGCTCCTTACGGTGGGGACCGCTGATAAGCACCACACCATAGCCTCCTGCACCCGGATTGCCGAGAGAGGAACCGTCAGTATATATCGTAATCGTAGGTGTTGCCATTATCCGAGGACTATTTTTTCCAACTCGCTAAAATTATCTATTATCCACTCTGCACCACTCTGCTCAAGCGTTTGGCGGTCGTTACTACCATATGTTACCGCACAGCAGCGACAGCCCGCATTGCAGCCCATACCCATGTCGAATGTCGAGTCGCCCACAACGATAGACTCCTGAGCACTAAAGCCGGCACGATGCATAGACTCAATAGCAATATCCGGCTCAGGTTTGCCATTCGACACGCAGTCAAGACCCACAATATTGTCTATATATGGCATCAGTCCTAATCGACGACATATACCCTCTATTACATAACTCATATTATTAGAGGCTATAGCGAACTTAATACCCTTAGCGTGTAGACGCTGTACCGTATCAAGAACACCATCAAAGAGGGTTATCATCTCCACCCCCTCTGAGTTATAGATACGATGATACTCGTCACAAAGCCTATTGATTAATACAGGGTCATCACTATTAGTGAGCAACGCAAAGGCACCATAAGTAGTATAGCCTAAGTTGCGAGTCAGCAACTCCAAATCGATACTATAACCCTCCGCTTGACCCACCTTATCGGCACAATATAGGATACTTTGCAAGGTATTTGCCACCGTGCCGTCGAAGTCTAACATTACAAATTTGATATTACTCATAGGTTGGTTATTGTGATATGTTTACAAGTTTTTCACGGTAGGCGTTAAGTATCTTTGATTTGGATATAAATCCCTTATATCTATTATCCTTATCCACCACCGGCAGCATCCAGGTGTGATTTTGGTCAAAGCGAGGCAGCACCTCTTGAATTTGCTCTCGCTCTAAGATGCGGTCTGGTGGTTGTATCATATATGCAGTGATAGGTGTTCCCCACTTTTCGTGCTTAAACATAACCTCGCGTAAATCATCAAGCTGCACAATACCTAAAAGGCGTCCGAAATTATCGATAACCGGAAATATATTACGGCGAGCAGTGGCTATAATCGAAACCACATCGCCCAAAGTTGCTTTCTCACGCAGACGGACAAAGTCTGTCTCCATAAGTTCTTCAAGTTTGAGGAATACCAACACCGATTGGTCTTTATCGTGAGTGAGCAGTTCTCCTTTAGCTCTCAGTCGCTTGGTATAGATAGAGTCAGGGTCGAGGTAATAGCCAACTGCAAAGGCTATGCAGGCGACAATCATCAGTGGAATAAAGAGTCCATAACCATTTGACAGCTCGGCGATAAGGAATATCGAAGTCAGTGGAGCATTCATAACGCCCGCCATAACTCCTGCCATACCAACCAAAGTAAAGGTAGTTATAGATATCTGCCAGCCGAAACATAATTGACAAAAGAGCGCTAACGAGGCTCCTGTAAAGGCGCCCACAAACAGCGAGGGCGCAAAAGTACCACCAACACCACCTGAAGCATTAGTTGTTGCAGTAGCGATAACCTTAAAAAACATTGTGGCTATAATATATATCAGCACAACCCAATCCAACTCCCTCAAGCCATAAAAGAGCGAGTTCTCAAAGATAGTCTGCTTATCGCCGTGCATCAGCGAGACAAAAGCCTCATAACCCTCGCCATAGAGCGGTGGAAAGAGGAATATCAGCAAACCCAACATCGTTCCACCGACTACCCAACGACGATATTGGCTCTTTATGCCTCCTATCCACTTGCCAATAGCGGCATTTGCTGTTGTAAAGTAATACGACATAGCGCCACAGATGCATCCGAGCAGAATATAGAGCGGGATTTGTCTAATCTGAAAGGCATCTGCCGGAGAGAGCGTCACCGAGATTATCGGGTCCCAGCCACGCAGCACGATAGCCAAAGTTGTTGCCGTAACCGAAGAGATAAGCAGGGGAATTACCGAAGCTGAGGTAATATCAAGCATCAGTATCTCCAACACAAAGACCACGCCGGTAATCGGAGCCTTGAAGATTGATGCCACAGCAGCGCCAGCACCGCAGCAGAGCAGCAGCGTAATATTTCGATAGTTGAGTTTTGCTAACTTACCCACATTGGAGCCAATAGCAGCACCGGTAAGTACTATTGGAGCCTCAGGACCTACTGAACCACCAAAGCCGATAGTTGTAGCACCGCCCACAACAGATGTCCAACAGTTATGCCCTGCAATGCGTGAACCACGGCTCGACATAGCATATAATACACGCGTAACGCCCTCCGAGATGTTATCCTTGACTATATATTTGACAAAAAGTGTTGCCAAAATGATACCTATACCTGGGTATATGAGGTAGAGGATATGAAAGGTGTCGACATCAAACCAATTTACCAAGCAGCTCTTGATAAAGTGCAGTAGCACCTCAAACAGATATGTACCCAAACCTGCAAGAGCACCGACAAGCACAGCTAACACAGCGAGCATCTGTCGCTCACTGAAGCGTTGCGTCAGTCGCAGGAACCAGCGGTAAATCTTCTCTCTGCCTGCCGGCTTGATGTATTTCGACTCCTCAATAATCTCCATTACTTATTCCCTTGCTTGTAGTGTGCAGCCTGCTGTGCTATAAGCTCACGGTCGGCAAAGTAGTTAATCTTCATAGCCTCTCGCACCTCGTCTAAGGTCTTGGCAGCCACAGCGCGAGCCTGAGAAGAACCCTGCTCAAGAATACGGTAAACCTCCTCTATATTTTGCTCCCAATATCTTCTACGCTCACGAATAGGAGCGAGAAGCTCATTAAGTATGGCGATAAGGAACTTTTTACACTTCACATCGCCTAAGCCACCTCGACGATAGTGCTCCTTTAGAGCATCGAGGTTTTCATACTCAGGCAGATAGAGACCAAAGTGCTCAGGACGACAGAATGCATCCAAGTATGTAAATACACAATTACACTCCACTTGACCTGGGTCCTCTACACGCAGATGATTAGGGTCAGTATACATACCCATAACTTTCTGCTTAACCTCCTTCTCACTGTCGGATAGATATATGCAGTTACCCAAAGACTTACTCATCTTAGCCTTGCCGTCAGTACCTGGCAGACGCAGACAAGCGTTGTTGCTCGGCAGCAATATCTCCGGAGTGACAAGCACCGCGCCATATATAGAGTTAAACTTGTGAACAATCTCGCGAGTCTGCTCAATCATAGGCTCCTGGTCCTCGCCCACAGGTACGGTTGTAGCCTTGAAAGCGGTAATATCGGCAGCCTGAGAGATAGGATAGGTAAAGAAACCTACCGGTATACCCCTCTTTTGGGTTGTATCGCCCTCTGAAACCTCCTCCGAGAAGCCGCGCATCTTTATCTCCGTCTTAACTGTCGGGTTGCGCTGCAAACGAGAGACTGTAACAAGGTTCATATAATAGAACGACAGTTCACAAAGTTCTGCCACTTGTGACTGTATAAAGATTGTCGATACAGTCGGGTCTATGCCGCACGAGAGATAATCTAAAGCCACCTCAATAATATTCTGGCGCACCTTATCCGGGTTGTCAGCATTGTCTGTCAGAGCCTGAGCATCGGCAATCATAATAAAAATTTTCTCA
>JAZNTY010000169.1:0-6176 GCA_045592005.1 Alistipes sp.
AGGTAATCAAAGTTGGCGAAGATTATATCACATTGAGTATCACTAATGTATCTCGTAGCACAAACGGGCCATATACGCTCCGTGTCGGCGAGAAGAAAAGCTATAGCTACTACTTTGGCGAGTGGTCATACGGTTACACAATATCGGTAGAGGAGGGCGATGAGGAGAGATTGAAAAAGTTGTTGCTTGACGCATAGGTTTGAATAGACTATGTGTGAGCATTAACGACTTGTGTACTAATGTATGTGGTCATCCTCAAACTCTTTATCAACAACAATGGTAAAGAGGTGTGGATTTGTAAGCAAGCTGCCGAGGATATTTGTGCGGTAGTTGCGCTGTAGAGGTACAAAACTATATGTGAAAGAGTTGATTTCGTAATCTGTATTATCGTAAAGCGAGAGCTTAACATTGCTGGTACACTTGTCGTCAACAAGTACATAAGTTGTTGCCAAATACTTGTAGATTATAGGGTCGCCGTTTACTGTAAGGGTATTGTCACTATAGGCAGGGGTCTGATTTTTGGCAAAATGTACTGTTATAGGCTCCAACTCAGAGAGCGAACCGTCGAAGAGGTTAAACTGAGTGTAGGAGTCTACGGTAATAGAAGACGCCGAGATACGATATCCCGACTCATCAGCCAAATCAATATCTCTTTTGTTTACACCTACATTAAGCTGAGCCAAAGGACGCTTGAGTATAAATTTCTTGTTTAGCGGACCGTCCACCTTGATATTGTGCTCTGTGTGCCAGAAGCAGTCGCGCTTCTCGTCATTGGCAATGGCGTTGCTATAATCTACACAAACCTTTTTCTCGTTAAAGAAAACCTTGTAGTATAGCGGGTTGATATCTCCATTTACAACAGTTTCAGGGGCTGGATTTTCGGTGTAGTAGGCGAAAAATACTAAGTCGTAAACTTTGCCGGTGGTAAGTCTAACCTTGAGTTCTGCCTGCTTGCCTGAGATAGGCATTGTGCCCCATAGGTCATCAAGCGGGGCTGTGGCGCCGTCTACATATATCGCCCAAGCAACCTCATTTACAGTCTGTCCATCCGCAATGGCACGAGTCTGAATACCATCAAGATCAGCAACAAAGACAACCTCCTTGCTGTGGCGAGAATGATACTCCTCCTTCATACACGATGTTACGGCTGCCAAAAGCATAAAAGCCGTAAACATATAACGGAAGAAATTAGACATAATGTTAGTTAACAGGGATACAATGTTTATTCACGCAAAGGTACATATTTAATATGTAACCTCAAAATATTTTGCCAAAATTTTCATAAAAAGGCTTAAATAGCTAAATCTCATCACTATAAACAGCTGCCGGTAAATCGTGCTGATTGTAGCGCGAAGCCATTGACATACCGTATGCACCCGCCGATTTTATGGTCAGCAAATCGCCTCTTTTGGTGAGCGGAAGAGATACATTTTCGTCAAAAATATCAGTCGACTCACAGGCTGTTCCGACAATGGTGTATTTGAGTCGTTGCTCGGCTTGTGAGGTTATATTTTCAATGTTGTGGTACGACCCGTAAAGTGCCGGACGAATAAGCTCGGTCATTGAACTGTCAACGATTACAAGACGGCGACCTGTCGCAGTTGTCTTGTTGTATAACACTTTGGTAATCAGCTCTCCACACTGACCGACGATGGAGCGACCAAACTCAAAATGAACCTGGCGATTGCCCACTCTGAGGTGCTGCTTGATGATTGCAAAAACTGATGCAAAGTTAGGTATTGGCTCGTTCTCAGGCATATCGTAGTTGATACCTAAACCACCGCCCACATCGACAAATTCAAGTTCAAAACCTAACTTTGTCAAATTTTCAACAATCGCATTAACTTTGTTGCACATATTTTCAAAAACATGCAACTCGCGAATTTGGGAGCCGATATGGATATGCATACCTATAACCTCCACACTCTTTAGTGAGCGAATGTGCTCCACGCTCGATAAAATCTCCTCATAAGAGATGCCAAACTTACTATCTGCCTGACCTGTATCGATGCAGTAATTGGTTTTTGGGTCAATATCCGGGTTTACGCGCAGGGCGATATTGACCACCTTGCCAGCCTCCGCAGCTAACTCATTGACCAAGTCAATCTCCTCGATAGACTCGCAGTTGATTGCCAGAATATTCTGTTCTATGGCATATTTAATCTCCTTGTCGCGCTTGCCAACGCCGGCATATACGATAGCCTTTGGTTCAAACCCCGCCTCTATAGCGCAGCGAACCTCATTACCGCTGGCGCAATCTATACCCACGCCATACTTGCGGATAATCTGCAATAGTCGCGCATCATAATTGGCTTTTATGGCGTAGTGAATTTTGTAGTCGTATTTTGAGGCTATGGACATCAAACTTTGCAGAGTCTGCTCAAGCAACTCAATGTCATAGAGATAAAATGGAGTCTCATATTGTGCCAATTTGTCGGCAATCTGTCTACTTAGCATAAAAATATGTTTTATCGTTCAATCGGCAAAGGTAGTAAAAAATATTAAAGGACACTCTACTAATCGGTAAATAATATCTCCTTTATGTTTGAAGCAATACCCTCAATAAGTTGTTTCACAGCATCATCCGCAGCCCAGGCTGTGTGCGGAGAGGCGAGCAAAGTGTAACTGTCTTTGAGGTTGTATAGCGGCGACAATGGGAGAGGTTCTTGAGAGAATACATCGAGTGCTGCTCCGGCAATAGTTTTGTTATCTAACGCCTCGGCAAGTGCTATTTCGTCAACAATACCACCTCTTGCAACATTGATAATTATGGCATTACGCTTCATAGTCCCTAATTCTCTGTGGCTAATCAGCCCTGCTGTGGTGGCATTTAGAGGTGCGTGTATGGAGATAATATCTGACCATTGCAGCAGTTGGTCTAACTCCATCTGTGGATAGCTCTCTTCGCGCTTTACACCAGAGGTGGAGTGATAGGCTACCTGACATCCGAATGCTTGTGCCAAGTGTGCCACTTGTCGACCTATTGCACCTAAACCGATGATACCCCAATTTTTGCCGTGTAGCATTGATATAGGTCGCCCAAAGTGGAAAATATCAGTTGTTGAGGCGTACTGACCACCCTTGAAATAGTTGTCATAATATAGGGTGTTGCGCATCAAAGCCAATGCCGCTCCAAGAGTGGTTTCGGCAACCGAATAGGTCGAATATCCCGATACATTTTTGACCTTGATACCTAACTCGGCAGCAGCCTCCAAGTCAACATTGTTCATACCTGTTGCTGCTATGGCAATGAGCTTAAGGTCAGGTAGTTGCTCCATTGTTTGGCGCGAGATGTATACCTTGTTTGAAATCACTACATCCGCTCCTATGCAACGCTCTAAAACCTGTTCTGGCTTTGTGCGGTCATATCCTGTATACTCGCCAAGTGATTTTATGGATGAAAGGTCATTGCCCCCCAATGAATACTCATCTAAAAATACAATCTTAATCATATCGGGTCTCTCCATTTTTTTGTTAGGTTATCCTATTTGGGTTAAATCTCTAATTACTGCCGATGCGCAACCAATGCCGAATAGGGCGGGGAGGTATGATACAGTGCCAACATTTGACTTCTTGTTCTGCTCTTGACATAAAATCATAGCTCCATCTATTGGTGTTTCAGCAGAAAATACCGCCTTAAATCCCTTTCGTATACCCATTTTGTGTAACCGCTTGCGTAACATATGGGCAAGAGGACAGTGGTGCGTCTTTGAGATATCGCATATCTCCATCTTTGTTGGGTCTACCTTAGCTCCGGCGCCCATAGAACTTATTATCGGATATTGGCGGTCTAAACACCCCTTTATCAGCGCCAATTTTGGCGAGAGGGTGTCTATTGCATCGACCACATAGTCATAACGCTCGGAGTCTAAAATCTCATCGGTCTTTTCGTCTTTGATATATTGAGTTACAACTCGTAATTTTAGCTTCGGGTTGATATCTAATAACCTCTCGGCAAGAACCTCCGTTTTATCCCTTCCTACTGTCGAATGTAGGGCTATCAGTTGTCTGTTTATATTGCTTAGCGAGACAGTATCTGAGTCGGCTATAGTCATTCTGCCAACACCTGCGCGAACCAACATTTCGGCAGCGTATGCACCAACACCACCCACTCCGACAACCAAAATATTGGCGCTTTTCAGCCTCTCTAAAGCCTCCTTGCCGAAGAGTAACTCACTGCGTTCTAACCACATATCTGTTTGAAGTTTTCGTTTATAGCCCACTCCAACATCGCCTCAGGCATACCGAGTATATCTGCAACTTTGGAGTACATCTTCTCAATACCAATATTGCTTTCATCCGTTTCGAGAAATAACCTCTCTATAGGTGTCGATTTGAGCGCCCCGATACTCTTTGGCGATTGAAATGTTCGCTCGCCAAAGGAGAGGTAATACCCCCGCTCGGTGGCGCGCTTAGCTTGCTCTATGGAGCCAATAAAACCGTGAAAAATCACAAACTTCAAATTGTAGTCCGATAAGATTTTCATTACCGGCTCAAAAGCCCTTACGCAGTGCAAAACCACACCCTTGTTGTAACGCTGCGCAACCTCTAACTGAGCACGAAAGATGAGCTGTTGTTGCTGCTTGTCGCTGTTACAACTGTAGTCTAAACCAATCTCGCCAATAGCCTCTACATCATCACACTGCTTGTATAACGACAAAAGGGTATCTGTCGTAGCCTCTTGAGCGTGATATGGATGAATACCTGCAATAGAGAGGGTAACCTCTCCCTCTCTGTTGAAATGAGTATGAATATTGACCTTCATAGTGCAAAAATACAAAAAAACTCCGAGTTGGCAAATACGAAATATATACCAATAAATTGGTGTTGTTAAAAAAATAACAAAAAAGTCGGAAAATATGCTCATAACTGAGAAAAAAGTTGTATCTTCGCGAGCGAAAAAGTCTAATTTTATTTACAATAATATTTTTCAAACACTAAAAACAGTTTTAACAATGTCGAAAACTATTAAACTGTGCAAAGGTTTGGACATTAAGTTGCAGGGTGCTGCACAGCAGAAGACTACCGCTTGCGCGATGGCTTCTACTTATGCTGTCTCTCCTCTCGACTTTGAGGGTGTCTCTCCAAAAATGCTGGTTAAGGTTGGCGATGCAGTTAAAGCGGGAACCCCGTTGTTCTTTAACAAGAATAACGCTTCGGTAGTGTTCACTTCGCCGGTCAGTGGTACTGTTGCTGCTGTGGTTCGTGGAGAGAAACGCCGTATCCTCGCTGTTGAGATTGCTGCTGATTCAACCGTCGCTTACGAGGAGTTTGAAACTCTCGATGTTGCGAAGGCATCTCGCGACCAGATTGTAGAACTTTTGCTCAAATCGGGTCTTTGGACGCTCCTTATTCAGCGCCCGTATGGTATTATCGCAAATCCTGCCGATATGCCAAAGTCGATTTTTGTTTCAGCGTTCGATTCTGCTCCGCTGGCTCCTGATTATGGCTATACTTTAGCTGATGACAAGCAGGCTTTGCAGAAGGGTTTTGAGGTTCTTGCTCGTCTTACCGAGGGTAAGGTTCACTTGAGCTACAATGCGCAGGCTGTTGCTCCGCAGTTTAGCGGTGTTGAGCTTCACGCCTTCCAGGGCAAACATCCTGCTGGTAATGTAGGTGTTCAAATTCATCACATTGACCCTATCAACAAGGGCGAGAAGGTTTGGACCGTAGGTTATGCTGATGTGGCAGTTATCGGTCGCCTCTTCCTTAACGGTAAAGTAGATATGACCCGCACCATTGCCCTTACAGGTTCTATGGTCGCTGAGCCTGCATACTGCAAGGTTATCGCTGGTGCTAAGCTCGATAGTCTGCTTAATGGCAAGGTTGCAGCTGGCGCTCACGCTCGTTATATTTCGGGTAATGTTCTTACCGGTCGTAATGTTGGCGCAGAGGGTTACTTGGGCTACTATGCAAATCAGGTTACTGTAATTCCAGAGGGCGACGATTATGAGTTCTTGGGCTGGGCAATGCCTCGCTTTAGCAAGTTCTCAGTATCTCGTGCTTACTTCTCTTGGTTGTTCCCTAACCGCAAGTATAATCTCGACACAAATATGAATGGCGAGGAGCGTGCATTTGTGGTTACAGGTCTTTATGAGAAGTATCTGCCAATGGATATCTATCCTATGCATCTGCTTAAGGCTATCTTAGCCGGCGATTTGGATAAGATGGAGGCT
>JAZNTY010000170.1:0-8470 GCA_045592005.1 Alistipes sp.
ATGCGCATAAAGTCGCGAGCGTAGCCAATAGTCTCTGCCGAGGCATTTCCTCCACTAAACAGTTGCAGGATAGGGTCAAGAAATATGAGCATAAAAGCCATCAACACAAAACCCAGAATAAGGTTTAGCATTACGGCATTGGCAAGTGTCTTCTCTGCCGCCTGCATATTACCTTCACCTAAGCGTATGGACATTCGTGCCGCAGCACCCACACCCACCATAGCACCAAAGGCACCTGCGATATTCATTATCGGCATAGTTATTGCCATACCCGCAATAGCAGCTCCACCCACGCCGTGACCCACAAAGATTGAGTCGATGATATGGTAGAGTGACGAAGACGCCATAGCAATAATTGCTGGTGCAGCATAACGCCAGAGTAATGAACCTATATTGTCGGTTCCAAGTGAGAGTGTATTTGCCTGCTTTGCCATACGAGGCGCAAATTTATAAATTCTAAATCAGATAGACAACCATATATTGACCATATTGCGCAACTTGAAATGTCGCACACTCTATCCCATTTCTCGCAACTTTAATCCAACCTGCCTCTATATCAAATCCTACGACCGATATATCTGTCAACAGCGATAATGTCGGCTCACCACATAACTTATAGTAGCACTCGCGCGCACACCATATAGCCACAGCCGCACAATTATTATCAACAACTAATCGCTGCTCGTACTCAGTAAAGTAGCGGTCGCGAACCATATCCATATTACGACTAATATGTTCCACATCCACAGCACAAGCGTGCTCAGAGATGACTACCGCCACACAATCTTTGGTATGAGATACGCCAATATACATATCGCTACCCACAATATGAGGCTGTCCGTTTGGTAGATACTCTATATCTACCCTACACCCCAAATGCCGATATAGTAGCACCCTCCAGCTAAGATACTCCGCACGACGAGTAACTGAGGCAAAACTCTGCGCCTGTTGCCAATCTGTTTGTGTAACCAAATCTCGGCACTCGCCCTCACTTAACAAGGGCGTCATAAGCAGTGGACTACTCATGATTAGGGATAATAACCTTTATCTTATCAATACGATGACCCTCAACTGCTGTAATAATAAAACGGATATTGTGAGAGGTCAGCTGCTCCCCTTTTTTGAGGAAGTTTCGCTTTATCTCCAGCATCAGTCCCGCGATAGTCTCCGCCCTGCCTTGCACATCCTCAAAAAGCTGGTCATCAAGCTGCAACACACGAAGCATATCGACAATATGAGTCTTAGCCTCGAAGATATATGTATATTGGTCAATGCGTTCATAAAAACTCTCGTCCACATCACTCTCGTCCGAAATTTCTCCAACGACCTCTTCTAAGATATCCTCAAGCGTAAGCAGACCCTGAGTAGCACCATATTCATCCACAACAATAGCCATATGGACCTTATCCTGGCGAAAATCTTCCAAGAGGTCGGTAATCTGCTTATGCATAGGTACGATATATGGTTCACGAATAAGGCTCTGCCAACCAAAGTCATCATCACGATTAGCGTGCGGAATAAGGTCCTTAACAAAGAGGGTTCCTTTGATATTATCGATACTCTCCGAATAGACCGGCAAGCGCGAATATCCCGACGATGTTATTTTCTGTCTAACTTCATCAAAGGTCATTGTCTGCTCCACACCGACAATATCCATACGCGGACGCATAATCTGTTCCACTTCGCGCGAAGCAAAATTGACAATGCCCGAAAGTATCTTTTGTTCCTGGCTCGAAGTAGTCTTTGTCATATCCACAGCATCTGCAAGGTCCTCTATAGAGAGGTCGTTACTCTTCTGCGCCAAACGATCGGAAACGACATTGCTGGAGCTAACCAAAGCACGACTGAGAGGGTAGACCAACCAACGCAACAGTGTCAGCGGCTGTGCAAACATCAGAGCCACACGCAATGTAGCACCCTGAGCAAAGACTTTAGGTAACACCTCACCGCAAAGCAAGAGCAAAAAGGTCACAACCACCGTATGAATTAAAAAACCAAAACGGTGGAATACAAAGAGAGTGTTGAGTATCTGCGTAGAGATAACAACGGTACCAATATTTACCATATTATTTACAACCAATATGGTTGCAAGCAGCATATCGGGATTGTCTATCAGTTTTGCAGCGGCATCTGTCGCTACACTACCTCCACGCCGTATACGGCGCAACTCAGCAGGTTTGAGCGAAAAATAAGCCACCTCAGACGAGGACATCATCGCCGAGAGAAGCAGCAGAGCTATATCTGCCACAAAAAGGAATATCAAATCGGTACTAAAACCTAAAAACTCTATCACTCCTATCTAAATTAAGATATGTTCTATAAATTAGTAAATAGTATTTCGTTATTGGCACTCTATACTTCGGTCATCATTGAATTTATAAGCTCTCTTAAAACCCAAGACTTTGTGTTGAGCCATCAACAACCGACTTACTATCTTCATCATCATTGCGCTTGCCGATATACACTTTTTTACCCTTAATATCGGTCATCAGATTCACATTACGACGCTGATAGGCTGGCAGACGCTTTAGGTCTATAATAGTGTTGTCCAAAACCTTTGGCTGAATTATTGCCGGCTCCTTACGCTCCGGAACATTGACAAACCAAGACATATCGCCCAAAGGAGATGTTGTCGGCTCTTGCTTAAGTTGCGGAGTTGGGTTCTGCACCTTTGGTTTACCCTCCTTTTGTTCCTCTGGCTCCTTCTCAGATTTTTGCTCCTCAGACTTAGGTTCAGTAGGTTGTTGATAAACAGGCTCTTTTGGTTGCTCAGGTTTTTGCTCCTCATGTTCTTGTGTTGGCTGTTGTTCAACAGCCTGAGGCTCCTCTTTCTGTTCCTCAGGCTTATCATTCGGTTGCTCCTTTAGCTGCTGGATTGGTTTCGTATCCAACTCTTCAGTAGGCTTTAACTCCTCTTCATTAGGGTTCTTCTCTTGAGCAGGTTCTGTTGGCTGCTCTGTATGTTCCTCTGCCTCAAACTCTTCAACAACCTCATCCTCCTCTGGTTCAAGTGTTACAGGGACTGCTGGTACATCTGGATTACCGCTAATAGGGACAGTCTTTTCCGGAATAGTTATCTTCAAGCGTCCATCGAAGGCTGTATCGTAGAATGTCTCTGCCGGGAAGCCGGTAACCACCAAGATAATCTCCAACTTATCTCCCAACTCAGGCTTAACGCTGGTACCCCAGATAACACTTACACGCTGCTTTTCTCCCTTCTTATTTACACCGCCGGCAATCTGTTGAAGGTACGCTAAAGCCTCATTAACCTCCTTCATCTTCAAATCATCCTCATTAGAGGTTGCAAAGTTAACAAGCAACTCTTTAGAGCCAGAAATTGATGCATCTCCAAACAGTGGTGAGAGTAGTGCAGCATCTATAGCCTCAATAATACGATTTTTACCTTCAGCAGCAGCCATACCGATAATTGCACAGTGGCTATTACGCACCACATTGCAGACATCGGCGATATCGACACTTACTAAATTGGACTGAGTCAAGGCAATTTCGGCGATACCCTTAGCAGCCGAGGCTACAATATCATTAGCTTTATTAAACGCCGCCTTAACAGGTAAATCGGCATATATTTCCGAGATAGTTTCGTTCTTTATGATAATAAAAGTATCTATATAGTCCTGCATCTCTTGAATACCTGCCGCCGCCTGAGCAAAGCGATGGTCGCCCTCATCCAGCGGAGGTGTGGTAAAGATACCTATTATAGGCAGACCTAAGGCGTGTATCATCTGTGCAATGACAGGCGTAGCTCCGGTTCCCGTACCACCACCCATACCGGCAGTAAGAAAAATCAAATCGGGATGATGCGCCTCAACATAGCCTCGAATAATACCCAAAGCCTGTTGAGCACAACGACGACCTACAGCAGCATCGTTACCCGCACCCTTACCGTCGCCCATACATATCTTTTGAGTATCAGAGAGGGGACTCTTATTGAGCGCCTTGATATCGGTATTACAGTTCATCAGATTGACCCCTTTAATACCGAGTTCAAAGATGTGGTCCACCGTATTTCCTCCGGCACCACCCACGCCAATAACCATTATTCTGGCTGCCAAACTATGTGGCACAGCCTTATTTTTCTTAAAATCGCTATATCTTCCCATACACTTCTTTGCTCTTAATCTACATTAACCTTGCGAGCCTCCATTGTTTGAGTCTGAACCTCCACCCATAAGGGAGGTAAGCAGGCGGGCAAAACGGCTGGTTTTTGGTTTGTTCGGTTTCTCCTTTGGTGCTTCATCCTTAGGTTTATCACTCTTCTGTTTTGGTTCGATTAACGGCTGCGGCGGCAATTTTACCTCCGGCGTAGTCGCCGGAGTAATATCCGGCAGAGGCTCTGCAACGACATTCTCAGACCCTTCAGTACCCTCAATCTCACTCTTTTTATCTACCACTGTACCCAACTGCTCAACAGCGATAACACTGCTTGACGCCAACTTAGAACCCTCCAACATCACAGCCACAGCCATCTGCTGACCGTATGTTACCTCAAACTCGCCATCCGGCATCTCCACATTATAAAGGTGGTCGGCACAACGACAAGGGCGCAATGTTTCACGCTCAAAGAGAGTTGCGATATCGGCAAGATGGGTAGCACCGCCCGTAAGCACATAGCCGCGCTCTATTTTATCAGCGAAGCCCATATCATTAACGGTGTTGACAACAAGCTCAACAATATCCATAAGGCGTGCCTCAATAACCGTAGCTACATTGCGGTGTATAACATCCTTTCCACCAACAGAGAGAACTTGATTGGTAGGTATATTGTTCGCTATAGCACAGCCATATTTGTGTTTTAGTGAGGTAATATTGCTATTATGACGCAAAATGGTTTGCAAATCGGTATCTATAGTCTCTGAACCTATAGCTAAACTGACAAATGCCTGCACACGACCCTCATGGACAACGGTAATATCGGTTAATCCGCCGCCTATATCAACTACAACAACACCTTGCTGTGCCTCTGCGGGGCTAACAAGAAGCGATGGGCTAATTGTTGCATTGGCAAAAAATGCCTGATCTGCAAGACCAATAGCGTTCTTTAGAGACTTGAGCATGCTTATATGGGTGCTGCCACTAATAGTTACCAAGTAACGACCCTTAACATAGCTACCCTGCTCGCCAATGGGATTGAGTACGCGACGAGTGCCGTTGATATAGTAACATATTGGGCGAATATCCAACACCATTTCGCGCCTATCGGCTAAGCGGACCTTACGGATAAGTTGCTCCAACAACGATATATCCTCCTTAGCGATAATACCCGTACGCTTATTCTTCACAGGCACAAAGTCCTCCACAATAACACCGCGGGTATCACTATTACCAATGCCAATATAAGTCTGCTCAATCTTCACTTTCAGCATCTGCTCCAACTCAGACTTTGCAGTATTTACTGCTACTCTGAATACGCCAGGGTTGCTTGCTACACCACCAAAGACACTCTTTTTGCTCGGCACCGATGAGAGGCTCTCAATCTTAACCATCCCATCTTTGGAACTACGCGAGCCGACAACCATAACAATATTGGTTGTACCTATATCTAAGCCTACATAGTACTGTTTCTCACTCATATATTATTATCTTTTTCTTTTTCGTTGTATGTGCAGACTATTCTATCTGCAAAGTTCAAATTCACGCTCTTATAGCTCTCCCAACCGCTTGTTGCCGCGACCTTATCGTAAAAGAGCTTAAGACGCTTAAGTTTCAGTTCAACATCCACGATATGCCCCATTTCAATGATATGGTTACCACTACGAGGCACAAGTGTCAACCACAACTCCCCTGCCTCAGTCTCTCGCACCTCAACCTGCACAATCTCCGAACGCCAAAAGCGGTCTGTATAAATATGCTCCACAAAGCCTATAAGGTTGACAAAATCTCCATATCTCCGCTCCACAACTCTATAGCGGTCACGCACAGCCTGCTGCTGATTGGCAATATGCTCAAGGGCGCGATTACAATCTCGCAAATGACCCTCTATCCAAGCCATCAGTCGCTCGCGCTCGGCTGAACCTCTTGCTGTAGTATCTCGCACTTGTTCACGACTCTCATTTAGGGTCGCTATGCGTTCGTGAACAGCTACAGCGCGGCTACCTATGGTAGCAATAGTATCCAAAGAACGGTTACGACAATCAGACAACACCGCCTTGATATCTCCTTGATAATCAGGAGTAAAAAGAGGTCGATAGTTACCACTAACAACCGGCACAAATAGCGCTGCACGCTCCGGCGAACGGAAGATATATCCATCGGCAGTAATATAACTATTATACCCTGATGCCATATATCGGAGTATTGGTACACGCTGACTGATGCCTATATGCAATGTTCCACTATACGAGGAGTATATATCTACATCGTCCACAAAGCCTTCGCTGCATATAAGTTCCTTTATCTGTTTTGTTTTAACTTGGTCGGCGCGAGTATTTATGGTTGCAATACCCTGCTCCAAAAGCATATCGAGGACTCTTTTGGTAGTTATTAGTTGTCCCATATGGCAAGAGTCGATAATCTCGACCTCCACACGATTGACCATTTGGTGCTCCTTATGACGGCGGACAAGCTGCCACGAAAGGATAACATAGGTAGCTATAGCGCCCCATATTACCACAACCAAGCAGAACTGACCAACCTTACGCCACATATCTAAGCCTTAGAAGATATTACCTCTGCCACAGCCTGACAGCAAGCATCTATATTACCTGCGCCAAAGGTCACAACCACATCTGTATCTGCCTTCTCAAGCCATTTTGCAAGTTGTTCACGCTCCACAATAGTGCAAGGAACCGTTACGCGCTCAGCGATGATTTGAGTAGTAACACCCTCTATCGGCAACTCTCTCGCAGGATATATTGGCAGTAGCACAACCTCATCAGCGAAGCTCAAAGCCTCAGCAAACTCCTCATATAGGTCGCGAGTGCGGGTATAGAGGTGCGGTTGAAAAACAGCCGTCAATTTGCGAGTTGGAAACATCTTACCCACAGAGGTTATCGCAGCGCTCAACTCACGCGGATGATGGGCATAATCATCCATATAGACCGCCTTAGGGGTATTAACATAGAACTCAAAGCGACGCTTAACGCCCGAAAAGTCCCTCAACGCCTTGCGCAACGCATTATCATCTACACTTCGTCCCTGAGCCTTAGCCGCAAGTAGATAGAGAGCTACAGCAGCAACAGCATTTTCGATATTTACCCAGCCGGGAATACCTAAAGTACAAGACTCAATAGTGCCAAATGGGGTAACTAAGTCAAAGGTATAGTGCCCCGTAGGCAGCAATGACAAATTGGTAGCATAAAAGTCTGCCGGAGTATCAAACGAGTAGCTGTATACCGCAATATTCTCATTACGCAGAGCGACATCTACCCCCCTCTTTATAACCAAGCTACCTCCAGCCTTTATTCTATCCACAAACTGCGAAAAAGCCTCCTTAACAGCCTCATGCGTGCCATAGATATCAAGATGGTCAGCATCGGCAGAGGTTATTACAGCCACATCCGGATTGAGTTGCAAAAAGGAGCGGTCAAACTCATCAGCCTCTACAGCCAAGCGGTCACCAGAGCCTAAGACTAAGTTGTTATCAAAATTCTTCGACACGCCACCTAAAAAGGCACTACCTTCCCCCGCAGCAGCGCTATTAAGCCACGCCACAAGAGTCGAGGTAGTTGTCTTACCATGCGTACCAGCCACAGCCATAACATACTTACCTACAGAGAGTTCTCCCAACATCTGCGAGCGCTTGAGTAGGCGATATCCACCCTGACTAAAGAACTGCATCTGCCTATTATCTGCCGGAATAGCCGGTGTATAGACCACTATAGTATCCGGCTCTGTAAAGCCCTCAAAGATAGACTCCACAGCATCATCATAACATATTTGAGCTCCTTCAGACTCAAGTCTGTTGGTCAAAGGTGTTGCGGTACGGTCATAACCAGCAACAGCACAGCCTTGATGGAGGAAATAGCGTGCCAAAGCACTCATCCCTATGCCTCCAATACCCAAAAAGTATAATCTTCGCTGCGCCATACCCTATTTGCTATATTTTAACGCCTCAGCTGCAACCCTATCGGCAGAGTCCGCAATGGCAAGTTTGGATATATTCTTCGAAAGCATTGTCAACTCCCCCTTATCAGCCACCAAACGCAAGGCTGTAGATATAGCGCAGTCGACAGCCTCAGAGTCGGCAACCATAAAAGCAGCCTTCTTCTCAACCAAAGCCATTGCATTTTTGGTCTGATGGTCCTCAGCCACATTTGGCGAAGGGACAAAGAGCGTAGGCTTGCCCGCCAAACAGAGCTCTGAAACAGTACAAGCGCCACTGCGCGAGATAACCACATCTGCCGCCGCATATGCATAGTCCATACGGTCAATAAAGGCATTTTGCCAAATATTGGCAGTAGGATACTGCACTAAGAACTGCTTCATCTCCTGCTCATAATAGCGACCGGTC